>NZ_JBEVTM010000034.1:0-12730 GCF_040884255.1 Olsenella sp. AGMB03486 | reverse complement strand
TAACGAATATACCAAGACCTGCGGAAATGCCACAGATCTCGCAGGTCTTTTCGGTGCTTATGTCTCAAGCTGGTACAAGGTCGACCGTCACTGCCGCGAGTTCTTCCTTGCGCGCGGACGCATGACCGGCGGACGCTTCAAGGATGCGCTTGACCCTGCTGTGGCGAGCATTCAGAAAGACTATGATGCATATCTGGCAGACCTCACAAACCGCTGGCAGACACATCTGATGGACGAAGGCATGTGGCCACCGGCTTCTCTGCCCTCCCAGGATCAGCTCTTCAAGAAGCAGGTAGAGCTCGCCTTCCCGGCGGCTGATCGTAACCACCGTGTCGCCGTTATCATCTCCGATGCTTTGCGTTACGAGGCAGGAGCCGATTTGGCAGAGCGGCTTTCAGCACCTGGCACCACAGGCATATCTGGCAAGACCACAGTCTCATGCGATGCAGATGTATGCATGCTGCCGAGCTACACGCAGCTCGGCATGGCTGCGCTCCTGCCGGAAGGAACTCTCGAGATCGATTCAGCCACATGCCATGTCCTGAAGGGCGGAAAGCCAACGGATGGACTGCAGAACAGGGGCGACTTGATAGCTGCCGCAGTCGACGGAGCATGTGCGCTGAGCGCGTCGAAGATACTCGAAAAGGGTTCGGCTGATCTTGAAGGAGTTCCGCTTGCATTTGTCTATCACAATGTGATTGACAAGACAGGAGACTCGAGGGATAGCGAGGGACGCACCTTCGAAGCGGTAGAGGATGCATGCGCAGACATCCAGAAGCTCGTGAAGATTCTTCTGCGGGCAGGCTGCGGAAGGGTGATTGTCACGTCCGACCACGGCTTCCTTTTCCAGCAGCAGGAACCGGAATCCTATGCATATACCGACCTGCCTGAACTTACCCAGACTGTGGCCAACCAGGACGATGCAGCGCAATCTCGCCGCTTCGCTGTGGGGCACAACCTTCCAAAGGATGAGTCGTTGCTGGTCTTTAAGGCAAAGGAGCTCTCGCTTGCGGGTGACTACGAAGTTGCCATGCCACGGGGCATCACGAGGCTCAGACTCAGGGGCTCTGGAGCACGGTTCGTCCATGGTGGGGCATCTGCACAGGAAGATGTCATCCCTGTCATCACCATCAAGGCTGCCTCGTCGAAGGAAGACACAATCAAGCAGACGGGTGTCGAGGGCTTTCCGACAGGACGCCTTGTCATCACCGGCCCCACGGTCTCGGTCAATGTCTACCAGACCAAGCCGTGTGGCGAAGGAATATCTCCGCTTACGGTGAAGGTGGGTGTCTACTCGGAAGACGGGACTATGCTCTGTGCGCATGAGAAGGAACTTGATCTCTCAAGCACCTCAGAGGATTCCAATCAGCGCAAGACACGTATCACGCTTCGCCTGACAGACGAGGTGGACGAGTACTCTGCTGCGTTTGTACGCATCTCTGCAAAGGTAGGATTGACGACCAGATATCGCACGGTCTGGCAGAAGGAATACTCCGTCAACCGTGCGTTTGGCAGCGACTTCTAATCTAGAAAGGCTTGGCTTCATGGATACGAGCAAGATCAAGGCGCTTGCGACGGGTGCGCGCGACGAGCTGCGCCGCGACATCGAGGGAAGGCTGGACGCTGTCTTGGCAGACGGGAGCGCTGCGCGCCTCTCCGACCCCAATGCCGTAGGCGAGCTCGAGGCTGCCATCAATGAGAAAGGCCGCGATCATGTCATAGATGGCGCTGCCTACACCTGGTTCAACCGACTCTGCGCCCTGCGCTTCATGGATGCCAACGGATATACTACGACGCCTGTTGTGACGCCGAGGGAAGGGTCTACGCAGCCTGCCGTGCTTGCGGATGCGGCGCAGGGGATATATGACCCCGAGTATGGCTTTGACCGCATGGTGCGCGACCGTGTATCGGCGCTCCTCCTGGGGTCCGTATCGAGCGCCAATGCAACGGAGGACGCCTACGATGCCCTTCTCAGGGCTGTCTGCAGACACTATGCCGGCCCCATGGGATATCTGTTCTCGGAGGAGTCGGCAAGCTCTCTGCTCATGCCATCGGGGCTTCTTGCCGAGGGATCCATCCTCCATCGCATCGTGGAGGATATGGATGCGGATGTCTGCTCCTCTGTCGAGGTGCTGGGCTGGCTCTACCAGTTCTACATCGCAGAGCGCAAGGACGAGGTCTTTGCCGGGTTCAAGGCCAAGGGGAAGGCGAACAAGAAGGCGGGTCCGGACGAGATCGGCCCCGCTACGCAGCTCTTCACTCCTGAATACATAGTGCGCTTTCTTACACAGAACTCTCTCGGCCGTCTCTGGATGCTCAACAATCCTGGCTCAGACCTAGCAAAGCATATGGAGTACTACATCGCCCCCAAGGATGCCGAGTCCTATATTGAGGTTGCGGATGCGGAAGATATCCGTGTCCTCGATCCTTCCTGCGGCAGCGGACACATCTTGGTCTATGCCTTCGACCTTCTCTTTGCGATGTACGAGGAGGAGGGGTACAGCCCGGAGGACATCCCTGCCATGATCCTGCAGGACAATCTCAAGGGACTTGAGATTGATGTCCGTGCTGCGGAGATAGCGAGGTTCGCGCTGGAGATGAAGGCCAGGGAGCATGACCCCCGCTTCTTTGACCGAGATATCGATGCAGATGTGACAGTGCTCGTCCCGGTCAAGCTGGAATCGCATGAGCTGGCTCAGACTTCCAAGACTTTCAAGGAGCGTGCCCGCCTGCTGGATGCTATGGAGCATATGGGGGAGGCGGGAAGCCTCTATGTCCCCGATCCGGAGGATGCGGATACCATCCGCCATGAGCTCGGACGCATGGGCGACTCGCATGCAGATGATGTGTTTGCACGGTCCCTCCGGCACAAGCTTGAGGCGATGCTTGCCAATGCCGAGGCGCTCTCCGGAACCTACCACTGCGTCATTGCGAACCCGCCCTACATGGGCAGCGGGAACATGGATGCATGGCTTTCCGCCTGGATCAAGGAGAGCTATCCAGATGAGAAGGGTGACCTCTGCACCTGCTTCATCAGGCGGGGGTTCGGGATGGCCAAGCAGGGGGGATATACGGCTGAAATCACCATGCAGAGCTGGATGTTCCTTGGCTCCTTCGAGAAAATGCGCAAATTCATTATCGAGCACTTTAGTATTGCTGTTATGGCACATCTGGGCGCGAGAGCATTCGATGCAATCGGCGGTGAAGTCGTGTCTACGACAGCAACCGTGTCCGAGAAGAACCATGAAAATACATCAGGTACCTACATGCGCCTGGTGGATGATGCTGGCGAAGAGGCAAAGGCTGCAAAGCTTCGTGAAGCTGCGCATGATGAGAGATGCCCATGGCGATACGAGACGAATGCTGAGTCATTCAAGGATATGCCTGGATGCCCAGTTGCATACTGGGCGAGTAAATCAGAAATTGAAGCTTTCAGGACTTTCGCTCCGTTATCTAAGATTGCGGCCCCAAAGCAAGGTCTTGCCACAGCCGATAATAATCGTTTTTTGAGAATGTGGTGGGAACCAAGCATTGCGAAAATTGGTTTTGATTGTATAGACAGAGAGTCTGCTTCCAAATCAAAAATGAAATGGTTCCCGATGAGCAAAGGTGGCGAGTTCCGAAAGTGGTATGGCAATATCTTCTATGTGGTCAACTGGGAGAATGATGGTTCTGCCATCCGTAATTTCGTTGACGAGAATGGGAAACAGAAATCACGTCCTCAGAATATGGATACCTATTTCAAGGAATACGTTGGATGGTCGGCCATTTCTACTGGCAACTTTTCGATGCGATACTATCCCGCTGGTTATATCGCTAACGCAAAGGGTCCCGGCTGCTTTGCAGAACGTTCTGAGACCCTCTACTTCATAATGAGCGCCTTGAATTCATCAATAGCTAGTATTTTCTTACAGGTACTTGCTCCTACACTCGACTATTCCGAAGGCCCTATTGGTAGATTTCCTGTCCCAATAAAGCGCAAAGACTTTGATGCTTCGCTGACGCTCGACTGCATATCAAAGGCAAAATTAGACTGGGACTCCTTCGAGACCTCATGGGACTTCCAGACGCATCCGCTTATACAGCTCGGAGAGCCTCTTGTTGAGAAGCAATTTACACGCTGGCAGGAAGAGTGCCAGGAGCGATTCGACAATCTCAAGTCTAACGAGGAGGAGCTCAACCGCATCTTCGCCCGTATCTACCACATGGAAGGAGAGGTGCCCATTGAGGTGCCGGACGACAAGGTCTCTGTGCGGCGAGCTGACCTGGTACGTGATGTGAAGAGCCTCATATCCTATGGCGTCGGCTGTGTCTTCGGCAGATACTCCCTCGACAGGCCGGGCCTCGTGCTTGCAGATCAAGGGTCGACGGTGAATGACTACCTCGAGAAGGTCCCGGATCCCAGGCTCATGCCGGATGGAGACAACATCCTGCCCATAACGGAGACGGCCTGGTTCGACGATGATATCGTCGACAGCTTCTACCGCTTCCTGTCTGCAGCCTATGGAGAAGAGACGCTTGGGGAGAACGTCGAGTTCATAGAGAGCGCCTTGGGATGCGACCTGCGCACGTACTTTGTGAAGCAGTTCTATGCGGACCACCTCAAGACCTACCAGAAGAGGCCCATCTACTGGCTCTTCCAGAGCCCGAAGAAGTCGTTCTCCTGCCTCGTCTACATGCACCGCTACGATGAGTCGACATTAGGCGAGATTCTTACCGGATATCTCCGCCCTCTGCAGGGCAAGCTCCGTGCACGCATCGACCTGCTGGATAAGGAGAAGACGACGAAGGGGGAGAAGGAGGCGAATCGGCTCAGGGCCCAAGTCCAAGAGCTTGAAGAATGGGAGCGCGATGCCATCTACAAGCTTGCGCACGCTCATGTGCATATAGACCTCGACGATGGCGTGAAGGTGAATTACAACAAGTTCCCGCATGCCTTGGCAAAGGTCCCAGGTCTCAGCGACTGGAAGTAGATACTCAGTTGGTCGTAGACTAGAACTCACGTTATCTATCTCCACTGGCAAGAGAGAGTAAGGTACTCGATGGACGATCTCGACAGGAAGCTCAATGACAACTTTGCGGGCTATGTAGTCCGCAAGGACCTGGTGAAGCTTGTACGTGGCAATGCTGCCGTACCGAGCTACGTCCTCGAGTACCTGCTGGGACAGAACTGCGCTACGGATGACGAAGAAGAGATTCAAGAGGGCATCGAGCGTGTGCGTGACATCCTTGCTGCCCACTATGTGCAGCGTGCTGAAGCCGGTGCCATCAGGAGCGATATCAAGCAGAAGGGCTTTCAGCGCGTCATAGACAAGGTCTCTGTCGACCTTGTCGAGAAGCGGGATGCCTATGAGGCAACGTTCGAGAACCTTGGCATCTCCCATGTGCTGGTGACAGAAGACATCGTGAAGAAGAACCGCCGCCTCCTTGTCTCTGGTGTCTGGTGCATAGCGGATCTCTCTTATTCGGCAAACGAGGCAAAGAACGAGTCTCCCTATCTTCTAAAGTCGCTCAAACCCATCCAGATGGCCAACTTTGATTTGGATGGCTTCATCGATGGGCGTAGCCAGTTCACAGCTAGCGAATGGATCGATATCCTTATCCGCTCTATCGGGCTGGATCCGGCACAGCTGGGAGAGCGTGCCAAGCTCTTCCAGCTTACGCGTCTCGTTCCATACTGCGAGCGCAACTACAACCTTGTGGAGCTGGGCCCCAAGGGTACTGGCAAGTCCCATGTGTTCAGCGAGTTCTCGCCCCATGGCATCCTGATTTCTGGCGGAGAGGTGACGCCTGCCAAGCTCTTCGTTAACAACTCCAATGGCAAGATCGGTCTCGTAGGCTATTGGGACTGCGTCGCCTTCGACGAGTTTGCAGGTAAGAACAAGCGCCCGAAGCCTGATATCGTAGACATCCTGAAGAACTATATGGCCAACAAGAGCTTCAGCCGCGGCATCGAGCAGGTGTCTGCAGAAGCATCGCTTGCCTTTGTCGGCAACACAAGCCATGATGTCGGCTACATGATTGGGCAGACAGATCTCTTCGAGGACCTTCCTGCGGTCTACCATGATTCGGCCTTCATCGACCGTATCCATGCTTATATCCCGGGTTGGGAAGTCGATATCATCCGTGGCGATATGTTCAGCTCGAATTATGGCTTCATCGTAGACTATCTGGCAGAAGCCCTGCGCACGCTGCGTACACTTGACTACTCTGGCCTCTACAGGGAGCGCTTCGAGCTGTCAGACGATCTTTCCACCCGAGACCGCGATGGCATCCTCAAGACCTACTCTGGCCTCATGAAGATCATCTTCCCGGGCAAGAACGCTACAGCCGAGGAAGAGGCAAAGACGCTGGAATTCGCAATGGAGCTGCGTTGCCGCGTCAAGGACCAGCTCTATCGCATCGACGAAACATTCTCCCGTACGCACTTCCGCTATCGTCTCAAAGGTGGAACATGGCAGAGCGTAACAACGCTCGAGGAAGACAGCTACCCGCGTATCTACCACTCCCGTGACAGAGTGCCTCTGGATGGGGAGGACGTAGCACCTGCTGCAAAGCTTGCGCAGCAGAAGACAACAGCGGAAGATGCTAGCCCACATGCTTCCGAACGGAACGACATCCAAGCCGCTGATGCGCCAGAGGTGCCTGCTGTCTCAGAAGAGGAGGACGATGGAAGAGGAAAGGACGAAGCAGTCGGGCCAATTTCTCTGCCTTCTCCAGAGTCGAAACTGTTTGAAGGGCACAAGACCTTCCGTGAGAACCAGCGCGGCATCTCCTATGAGAGCCTGTTCGGATCCTATCTGGATGGAGTTCGTTCTGTCGAAATCATCGATCCTTACATCAGGAACTTCTACCAGTGCCGAAATCTCATGGAGCTACTCGAAGTGATACTGAGCCACTTCGACTATTCGGTACCGGAAGTGAAGGTGCATCTCCTTACGGCGCCGGATGAGCATCTGGACTCCAGACAGACAAGCTATTTCGACCAGATGGCAGAGTCCTTTGCACCCCTGGGACTTGATTTCAGCTATGACCTGGATACTACGCATACTATCCATGCCCGCCATCTCATCATCAACCATGAATGGGATATTCTGCTCGACAGGGGACTCGATATCTGGCAGCGCTTCGATGCGAATGATGCTTTCTCTGTCGAGGCTGGCATGCCTGTGATGCGCAGAGTGAAGCAATTCGAGGTCGTGTATCAGAGGATGAATCAGATTTAGGCATCGCAGCGTCCGAGCCAATAAAGAGAGCCTCTTGCCTTGCGCTTATTCTCGATTTCTGTTGCTCAATCATGCGGCCAATGATCTTGAGAGGGCTATCTGTGTGATTTAACGAAGCCAAGGGAAAACGAGTGGCATGAACCGATATGCATTTGGGCAAGCCTAGTTCAATGCTTGTCTCCCTGCTCGTATTGTCAGTACTTATGTATATAACAAATTATTTCTGATTCATACCGTACACGGTAAGAAATATGCCGTTTAACAGATGAATATGAACAGCTTTCAAGCTGATACACGTATGAAACTCTCAGATGTATAAGATGTATATAACAACAAAAGAAGGAGTCGCAGTGCGGTTGAACAATATAGTTCTGGTAACACACAAAGGCTTTGCTACGGGAATCCGCTCCGCGCTTCGTCTTATCATCGGAGATGCTTCAACAATCAAGATTGTTGAAGTAGATGTCGACGATGCTATGGACTCTGTATGTGAACGGCTAGAGAGTGCGGTAAATCAATTCCCCACAGAGGAGACGGTACTGCTCATAACTGATATTCCTGGAGGCAGTCCCACGCAGGCAGCTCTGAAGCTGAACCCTCTGCATCCCAATATCATCTGCATCACTGGACTCAATCTAGGCATGCTCCTTGAACTTGCTTTGCTTCCCATCGAGGAGAAGGAGTTTTCGGTTGCAAAGAAGCTTGTGAGAGATGCCGTACTTTCTTCCAGGAACGCTATTGGCTTGTTGGAGGACATCGCGAAATCGAGCGATACAGCAGCTGCTGATGATTCTGAATCAGATGAGCTATAAACGGCTTTGCTGTAAAAGGAGTTAACAGACAGGCGTCGATTTTGCAGAAACATGCATCTCAATCCGCCTGCAGATTCAGATTAGGAACTATTCGTTGGACTCGCTTGAAGGCACAATGACCACTCGTTATGACAAAGAGATTGGAGTGTTGGATGGTTGAATTGCTACGCGTTGATGACCGGCTTATACATGGGCAAGTTGCTGTAAGCTGGACGGCTTATCTGAGCGCCGATACCATTGTGGTTGCAAATGATGCTGCCGCTCACAATGATCTCATGAAGGCGGCATTCAAGATGGCAAAGCCTCCTCAGGCTGTACTTTCAATCAAGTCGGTTGAAGGCGCCATCCTCGTTCTAAAGAATCCGAAATACACCGATAGACACATGTTCGTTGTCTGTGCAAGTTCCGAAGATGCAGTGCGTATTGCGGAAGGTTCAGGAGCTATCCACAAGGTATGTCTAGGAGGCATCAGACAGACGGGGAATCGAAAGCGTATCTCTCCGCAGGTATTTCTGGACAGTTCCGATATGACTGCATTAGAAAGGCTGGAAGCGCTTGGTATCCAGGCATCGCTTCAGTCAGTTCCCGACCAAAGACCTATGAGTCTTGCCGATATCAGACGAATCTATCAGTCGTAACAGATCGATGGGACAATGCCGGCTACGGTCCTGTCAGTTCTGCATGCTAATGGCTTATGCAAGGAGGACATTATGGTTGTACAGGCTCTTCTTTTAGGCATTTTGGCAGGATTTGGAATATGGGATGGACGCGTCGCTGGACAGACCATGTTCGAGAGGCCGATAGTCCTTGGTCCTATTGTCGGCCTCATTCTGGGCGATGTGCAGACTGGCATCATCATGGGCGCTTCCGTTGAGCTCGTCATGATGGGTGTTGTGGGAATTGGTGCCGCTGTACCGCCTGATGTTGTCTGCGGCGGCATTCTCTCTACTGCCTTCGCAATTCTTTCCGGCCTCGATACGGGCACGGCAGTCGCACTTTCGCTTCCGATTGCTACTCTGGGTCAGCTCTTGGGAATCCTTGACCGCACCCTGAATCTTGGGTTTGCCCGGTGGGCTGACAAGGGCGCAGCTGAAGGGGATGCTGGCGTAGTCACAAAGGCTCTTTGGTCTGGTGCCGCTCTGTTCTGGATTACGTCGTTCCTTGTCGTCTTCCTGGGTGTACTTCTTGGCTCGCAGGTCATCGGCGACTTTGTCAACTGGCTCCCGACGTTCATCACGCATGGGTTCACTGTTGCCTCCGGCATGCTTCCTGCTCTTGGTATCGCAATCCTTATGACGCTCATATTCGACAAGACAAATGCTGCATATCTGTTCGTCGGGTTTGTCCTCACTGCTCTGCTCGGTATGAGCACTACGGGCGTTGCCGTCGTTGGTGGCGTTATTGCATACGTGTTCTACCAGGCAACGATTGTCCGGAAGCGCGAACTGGAGAGCATATCGGTGGCTCAGCTGGATCAGGAAGCAGACTCTGACGATTTGGATGGTGAATTGTAATGGCCGGAAATCTCGATCAGCCAATGAAGAATGGCGGCATTGTCACAAAGAACGATATGCGTCGAGTCTTTTGGCGCTCTTTCCCACTCCAAGCTTGCTTCAATTATGAACGAATGCAGAACGTTGGTTTCTGCTACTCAATGCTTCCGATACTTGAACGTCTTTATCCCGATAAGAAGGAGCTGAGCGCAGCGCTTGAGCGGCACCTTTCATTCTTCAATACAACTCCCCAGGTTGTGACAATCATCACCGGTGCATGCATTGCGATGGAGGAGCAGAACCGTCAGGCCGAACTTGCTGGCGAACATTACGACATCGAATCAATTACCGCCCTCAAAGCTGCCCTTATGGGTCCCGTTGCAGGTATCGGCGACTCCTTCTTCTGGGGGACCTTCCGCGTTATTGCTGCTGGCGTTGGATGCGGCCTTGCCCAGCAAGGATCGATTCTTGGAGCTATCCTCTTCCTTCTCATTTTCAATGTTCCAGCTTTGCTGGCAAGATACTATGGCCTGAAGATTGGTTATGAGAGCGGTGTCGGATTCATTGACAAAATGCAGAAAGATGGCACCATCGAGCTGCTGACGAGCTGTGCAAAGATACTCGGCCTTTGCGTTGTCGGAGCCATGATTGCATCGATGGTCACCTTCACTACGCCTCTTGTTATTACTGCTGGTGAGACAAGCGTAGAGCTCCAGAGCATCTTCGATCAGATACTTCCTGGCATTCTGCCGCTTGGCTTGACATTCATTTGCTATGCCCTTCTGAAGAAGGGGCACAAGACAACTTCTGTCATGTTCGGTTTGATTGCTGTTGGTATCATCGGATCACTTATTGGAGTGCTCTAGCTATGTCAAGTATTATGTACGACTATATTCGAGAGACGCCTGTCGTATTGACCTCAATTATTAATGACCGCAAGAGAATCTGCTCGTCTTTTGTGGAGGCCTTCAGGGACCGAAAGATCAAGACGGTATATCTCATAGGGTCCGGAACGAGCTATCATGCGGGTGTTTCAGCCAAGCTCTATCTGGAAGAGCTGACTGGATGGAAAATCATACCGATGTATCCAACCCGTTTTGCTCGCGATGAGAAAGTGTATGACCACGATGCGCTTGTCATAGGCATCTCGCAGGGAGGGCAAAGCCTTTCTACGGCAGAGGGGCTGGATGCAGCTAGCTCACGCGGTCTTATGACGGCTGCTGTCAGCGCAAATCCGGATGCCCTTGTGTTTGAGCATGCGCAAGTGAGTACGATGCTAGAAGTTGGCAATGAGCTTTGCGGAGCAAAAACCAAAGGCTATGGTGGATCCATTGCTACAGTAATGATGATGGTTACTGAGCTTGCTCTTGCAAAGGGGATCGTGACGGATGCGCAGATCCAGCCATATCTTGAGCGCATGAAGAAGGTCATCAACAACCTGCCAGCCATCTTCGAAGCTTCTGATGCATGGTATGACCGAATAGCTGATGATTTCTATCCTGCAAAGAGAATTATCGTAGTCGGATACGATGGCATGTATGGCGATGTGCTCGAAGGTGCACTGAAGATTCTGGAAACCGTGCGGCAGGGTGTTGCCGGATACGATATCGAGGAATTCTTCCATGGAATATATAATTCGATATCCGAAGATAGCTATCTTTTCTATCTTGCTTCGAAGGGTGACTATAAGCCTCGGACGTTTAAGCTCATCGATATATTGAGTGAATGGACGACGCACAACTATCTGATTGGCTCACCTGATGGTATAGAAAGTCAGAAGGCTTTTGACTGCATCGCAGACTTCGAAGATGACCCGCTCTTCTCTTGCTGGGAATACATAATTCCGCTCCAGATGGTTGCATGCAAGGCCTCTCAAGCACATGGAATAGACCCTTCGATTCCCAAAGATCCGCTGTTCCATGAACGGATAGGAAGTAAAGTACTTGATGGAGTGCATGACAACTACACTACTGACGGCAAGTGAGGTGTAATCATTGACGATTGATGCTGCAAGCAGCCAGGATTCGACCTGGCTGCTTGCAGCTCATTTCTTGAATGATAAACTCGACAAGACACCTTGAGATAGATTCATTGCCAAGAGCGGAGCCAGGCTGATAGCATGTCACAGGATACCTCATCACCTCTGTACCAGCAGATATATGCAGATGTAAAGGCATCCATTACTGATGGAACATATGCTCCCGGCGATCAGCTGCCAACCGAACAGGAGCTGTGCAGCAAGTATGGCGCCAGCAGAATCACTGTGCGCCGCGCGCTTAACGATCTTTGCACCAATGGTTTTCTTATAAAAAGGCAGGGTGTTGGCACCTTTGTGAGCAAGGTCCATTTCGACCGTCAGCTTCGCCATAGCGCAGGGGAGCTTCGCTCTTTTACGGAGCTCTGTCATGAGGCCGGCATGACCCCGGGAGCTCACCTTATAAGCCGGCAAATCGTTCCCGCACGTGATGATGAGAGACGTTTCTTCCTACTTGGAGAGGACGCGTTGCTGGTATATGTGCAGCGTATTCGTACTGCAGATGAAGTACCAATCTACGAAGAGAACATGTTCCTGCCATATGATGAATTCAGAGGTCTCATGGATGTGGATTTTGAAGATGCCTCATTCTTTGACCAGATTGAAAAGGTCAGTGGCAGACGGCCGATCCGCAATGTGAGCCTAACACTGGAAGCGGTTGCTGCATCAACCAATCAGGCTACACTTCTCCATGTTCCGAAGAAATCTCCGCTCATGTACATGAACGCAAAGTTCGTAGATGCTTCCAACGTACCCGTTGCGATTGGACGTCAGTATTATGTTGGTAGTCGATATGCCTTTGACGTATAGATAGCATTGCTTTGGGCTTAAGACGTGTGGAGAGCTTGCAGCATTGTTGGGTTTCCTAAACTGCAAGCTTCTCATTCGGCTTCTGACTGTGTGCCGTAGCTATGATCGGGGTGTCGAAGGACGGGTCGCGCTTGAGACACGTTTCACGGAGTAGATGAGCGCAGGCATATCCGGAGGTCTCGTAGCGCTACTTTAAGCAGAGATGAGTTTGTGTGCTGCATCCAAGTCTTTAATAGCTTCCTGAAATATAGCAGTCCCTGTATCGTAGATCCGAAACTACCTATGAACCATGGAAAACAATACCGTAGCACAAAGATGACTGTTCACGTATCGCGGGACTGAGCTAAAGGTTTA
>NZ_JBEVTM010000033.1:0-13652 GCF_040884255.1 Olsenella sp. AGMB03486 | reverse complement strand
ACTATCAATACTGGCAGAGTCAGGACAAGAAGACCCTCAAACGAATCAACGCGCTCCTCAAAGACATAGCCCGAACGGGTGGCAGAGGTATCGGGAAGACAGAGCTCTTCAAGGGCAATCTTCACACATTGGTGAGCGCACGCATCGATGCCCAGAACCGGCTCGTTTTCTCTGTGGATGGTGACATCGTGCGCATCATCTCGTGCCGCGGACACTACTCGGACAAGTGATGGGCACTGCAGAGATACGAATTCTCAGATGCTTTTCTAGCCGCTTCGCCATCTCTCTGTACATCTAGCTACGGGCGCCAGCGCACAATTATGAGAATTGGAACCTTCTTATGAACAAGGCCGGAAAGCTTCAAGCTCTCCGGCCTTCAATCTCTTCTGGTGGGCGATGAGGGGTTCGAACCCCCGACCTTGTGCGTGTAAAGCACCTGCGCTAGCCACTGCGCCAATCGCCCAGAATGTCCTGAAATTCTATCACATGCCGACGCCTGAGTCATTTGTGCCTTGCGCAGCGTATACTCTGACCCATGAATACCTCACTTCTTACCTTGGCAGACCTGGCCCAGCTGCTCACCACGAAGGGCCTCCTTTCCGACGCGACGACACTTGGGCAGGATGCCCAAGACATCGCCGTGACGGGAGCGGACTGCGACTCGAGAGTCGTCGAGCCCCACCACCTCTTCATCTGCAAAGGAGCCGCCTTCAAGAGCGCCTACCTCGTCTCCGCACGGGAGAAAGGTGCCTGCGGCTACCTCGCAGACGAGGCGCATGCAGATGAGCTCTCCTCCCTCATGCCGGACTTCCCGGCCCTCATAGCGACGAATCTGAGGGAGGCCATGGCATGGGTAGCGAAGGCAGCGTACGGAAACCCCGACGAGGACCTCGCCACGATCGGTATCACCGGCACGAAGGGCAAGTCGACGACGACCTATATGCTGCGTGCCATCCTCGAGGGCAACGATCCCTATTCTGCCTGTGGCCTCATAGGCTCGATCGAGACGTATGACGGTGTGACCTCCCAGGAGTCCGTGAACACGACGCCTGAATCTCCTGACCTCTGGCGCTATCTGGCCCATATGCGGGACAGGAGCCTCCGCTACGCCGTGATGGAGGTCTCTTCCCAGGCGCTCAAGTACGACCGTGTGCTCGGCCTCAAGCTCGATATCGCAGGATTTCTGAACATCGGCGAGGACCATATCTCCCCGCTCGAGCATCCGAACTGGGATGATTACTTCCAGAGCAAGCTCAAGATCTTCTCCCAGGCAAAGTGCGCTGTCGTGAATCTGAACTCCGACCATGTGGATGAGATCCTGGAGCGTGCCCACGCATGCCAGAAGCTCGTGACATTCGGTGCCAACAGGCCCGATGCAGATATCTGGGCAGAAGGTATCGAGAGCGCCTGTGGCTTTGTCACCTTCACGTGCCATACGCCTGAGTGGGCAGGCCCCATCACGCTCACGATGCCGGGCACCTTCAATGTGGAGAATGCCCTGTGCACCATTGCCTGCGCCACCGAACTCCATGTGCCCTATGAGCAGATTGCAGAAGGCCTTGCCCGCACGAAGGTGCCAGGCCGCATGGAGCTCATCCAGACACCGAATGCCAAGGTCACGGGCATCGTGGACTTCGCCCACAACAAGATGGCGTTCGAGAAGTTCTTCCCCTCTGTCGTGAAGGATTTCCCTGACCATCACGTGATTGCCGTCTTCGGCGCCACAGGCGACAAGGCGACGGAGAGGCGCTTCGAGCTTCCGGCAGTCGCAGGCAAGTTCGCAGACCGCCTCATCTTCACGAAGGACGACCCCGGCCACGAGAAGCCGGAAGACATCTGCCGCGCGATGGTGGAAGCGACGCCCGAAGGCGTGCCCTGCGAGATTGTCCCGGACAGAGAGGCGGCCATCGCCCGTGCTGTAGAGCTTGGCTTTGCAGCAGATGGCCCTGCCGTCATCTGCGTCCTCGGACGCGGCACGGAAGGCGTCCAGCACGAGTGCGGCAAGCTCATCCCGGCACCTCTCGATGCAGATCTCTTCCAGGATGCTGTGAGGGACTGGTATGCCAAGCATCCTGAGGATGCCAAGGCTTAAAGGAAGAGCCAGGAACAGCCTTCAGAGCATCGATTAAAGCCAGGGGCGCGCTTCTCTGTGAACTGCGCCCCTGTTTCTCGCCGTGAAAAAAGGGAGCCCCGAGGGGCTCCCTTCTGGCTTTCTATGCCAAGCGGTACTAGAAGTTGACCGGCTCGTCGTAGTAGCAGCACTTCAGGATCTTCTCGAAGTCCTCCGGCTTCGTCTCACGCGGGTTCTCCGGCGTGCAGGCGTCGAGAGCGGCGTTTGCAGCGACCTTCGGGAGCTTCTCGAGGAACTCCTTCTCGGAGACCATGACCGGCTGGTTGTTGTCGTCGGCCTTGATGCCGCCCACAGCATAGTTGTTGATGGACTGCGGGATGTTCAGCTTGTCGTTCATGCCACGGATGTACTGGACAAGGTTGGAGACGAGCTGATCGTTCGTCTCGCCCGGGAGATGCAGGATCTCCTTTGCGACGTAGGCGTAGCGCTCGTTAGCGCGGGAGTCGCGTGCATTCCACTCGATGGCCTTGCCGAGATACATTGCGTTTGCGCAGCCGTGGATGATGTGGCCACCCTCGAAGGCAGCACCGGTCTTGTGTGCCATGGAGTGGACGATGCCGAGAAGGCCCGAGGAGAAGGCGATGCCGGCGATGCACTGTGCCTCATGCATATGGGCACGAGCCTCATGGTCGCCCGTATAGGACTTCGGCAGCCACTCGGTGATCTCACGGATGCCGTGGAGAGCGTTGGCATCGGTGAACATGGAGGCTGCAGTCGAGACGTAGGCCTCGAGGCAGTGCGTCAGAGCGTCCATGCCGGTGTGTGCGCAGAGCTTTGCAGGCATGCTGTAGGTGAGCTCAGGGTCGACAATTGCGACATCCGGCGTGATGTTGAAGTCAGCGAGCGGGTACTTGATGCCCTGCTGATAGTTGGTGATGACGGAGAATGCGGTGACCTCGGTGCCGGTGCCGGACGTCGAGGAGATGGCGCAGAAGTGTGCCTTGTGGCGAAGCTCCGGGAAGTTGAACGGCTTGATGATCTCATCCCAGGACTCGTCAGGATACTCGTAGAAGACCCACATGGCCTTTGCAGCGTCGATAGGCGAGCCACCACCGATTGCGACGATCCAGTCAGGCTGGAACTCGCGCATCGCAGCAGCGCCCTTCTCGACGGTCTCGACGGAAGGATCGGACTCGACGCCCTCGAACAGCTTCACTTCGAAGCCAGCGTCCTCGAGGTCCTTCTGGACATCCTGCAGGAAGCCGCCACGGCGCATGCTGTGGCCGCCGGAAACGATGATTGCCTTCTTGCCCTTGAGGTTCTTGACCTCGTGGCGAGCGCCCTCTCCGAAGTAGACATCACGCGGATTGGTAAAACGACCCATTCTATCCATCCTTTCGTCTGCCGCTGCCAGTCAGAGCAGCGGATACATGCTGTAGACGTCCTTCCCTGGCGTCCCTTGCATGGACATGCACCGAAACCGATTGCCAATGCTCTGCCAATTCAGGTTCGTATCCAGATAGAGCCGTTATATTCACATCTATTCATCTAATCCGCGAATGGATGCTATAGCTCGGCGACGTGACTTGACATATTGGGTCAAACGTTTTCCGCATACGCTTGCTGCATAAAGCAATGCGCCCATCCCGTGAGGGACAGGCGCATCAGCTCGTTCATCTGCTGGAGACGATTAGGCAGTGACCTGCTTCTTCGCATCCATGACCGGGGTCTTCTTGGCCTCTTCATAGTGCTTGCGGCCAAGCTCGCTCCACTCGGGCTCCTCGTCGGGGATGGAGCCTGCCTTCTTGGTGAAGAACTCCTTGAGGCAGTTGTAGGAGACGATGACGCCGAGGACGACGAGCAGGACTGCGAACACAAGCTGGAGACCAGAGGTCAGAAGCACGGAAGCTCCCTTCGCGGTCGTGCCGAGCAGGCCATACGTGGCGATTGCGGCAGTGCAGCCCATGATGGACTGGACGAGCGAGGTGAACGTGCAGCAGAGCAGGAAGACGACGGGGACATAGAGCATCCAGCCCTTGCGGCCAGTGACCTTGCAGAACACAGCGATCGTGATCATCGTCATGCCGCCGAGGAGCTGGTTGGAAGCGCCGAAGAGCGGCCAGATGTTGAGGTAGCCGCCGAAGGTAAGGGACAGGCCGCAGACCAGGGTGACGATGGTTGCAAACCAGGGGTTGCCGACAACCTTCATGACGCCGGCCTTCTCGCGCTCGACAGCGAGAGCGTCGTTGGACTTGGCGAAGAACTCCTGGAAGGAGAGGCGTGCAATACGAGCGACAGCATCAAGGGAGGTAAGAGCAAGAGCGCTCACGCACATCGTCATGAACACGGTGGAGACGGTCTGGTTCAGGCCGCACATGGTCATGCCCTTTGCGATGCCTGCAGCGAAGATCTGGAACGGGGTGGCAGCGGCAGCACCGTTGACGCCTGCGGTGTTCATGTCCTTATACATGATGGCAGCAATCACGATGGCAATCATGCCGACGAAGGACTCGAGGACCATGGCGCCGTAGCCGACAGGGAGAGCGTCGGTCTCATTGGAGACCTGCTTGGAGGAAGTGCCGGTGGACACGAGGCTGTGGAAGCCGGAGAGTGCGCCGCAGGCGACGGAGACGAAGAGGACCGGGAAGAGGAACTGGCCGGAAGCGTTGGTGAAGCCGACGAAGGCAGGAGCGGTCATCTCGCCCTGGCCGTTGGCACCCATGACGAAGATGCCGAGGACAGCTGCGACGATCATGACGACCATCATGATGGTGGTGAGGTAGTCACGCGGCTGCTTCAGGGTCTGGATCGGCATGGCGGCTGCGAACACGAGGTATGCCATGGTCACAGCGATCCAGCCGTTCTCGTCGAGGTAGAGCGGAAGCTGCATGCCGACAGCGAACATGAGGACGAGCAGCACGACGGCGCAGACGAGTTCCTTCCAGCCCTTGAGGTCGAACTTGCGGCAGGCCCAGCCGAAGAGGATGGCGACGAAGGTGAAGAGCAGGGAGATGGTGCCAGCAGCACCACCGTAGTAGGACTTGGCATAGTCGACAGCACCGCCGTCAGCCACGGTCATCTTGAAGGTGCCTGCAACCATGGAGGTGAAGGCGGCGATGACGATGAGGCAGAAGAGCCAGCTGAAGAGCAGGAACAGGCGACGGCCGGTCTTGCCGATGTACTTCTCGATGAGCTGGGCAAGCGACTTGCCGTTGTTCTTCATGGAAGCATAGAGAGCGCCGAAGTCATGGACAGCGCCAAAGAAGATGCCACCGACGAGGACCCAAAGCATGACTGGGACCCAGCCGAATGCCATGGCGACGATGGTGCCCGTGACAGGGCCAGCGCCGCAGATGGAAGAGAACTGATGGGCAAAAACGGTAAAGCGGGAAGCGGGCGAGAAGTTCTTGCCGTCCTCCATGCGCACTGCAGGAGTCAGAGCATTCTTGTCGACGCCCCACTGATTCGCTAGCCAGCGTCCATATCCGAGGTAGCCAATAATGAGGACCACCGCGCTAACTAAGATGATCGTGATACCGTTCATGTCTTCTTACCTCCTTAGCTTGGACGCCGCGTAGCAGGCCGTTCCCGTACTTCGACGTGTGGTGACGCTGGACATTACACTGATTTCAAAAGCCTGTTTTCAGTGCTGTGAGCGTCTTGTTGCCTCCACACTTCCAGAATTTCGCAATGCGATGCATATTTATGCACTATATCTATTATTTATCTGTCTATATACATTTGTGCAACAATTTTGCAATCAAATGTACATCCGGAGCTTATTCATCGCGTAACTGACAGTTCATCTTTAAGTAACATTTGGACCAGATTCGCTCCATTTTTAGGCATGAAAAGTACCGTTCACCGAGATACAGGCTCCATTCATCCCGTATTGCCTTTCCTCATGAATACCCTGAACTGTGTCGAAACGGCTACCAAGGGGGCAGGCGCTCCCCCGCCTCCCCAAACTCCGGTACCATACGGGTACCATATATTCAGGAAACCTTGACGGAGGGAGGGATATGGCATTCGATCCGCAGCAGGAAGACTATGAGCGCATGGTCCTGCGCTTCTACCAGAGCATGTCGGCAGACGAAGCAAAGAGCGCAAGCCGGCGCTTCGCCTCGTTCGGCGAGCGTTTCGCACACAGGAGGGACACCCTTCCCCAGACGGACACCGACCGCGCCTTCCACCTTGTCTCCGAGGCCGCAATACTTATCGACTACCGCCTCCCCTTTGCAGCAGAGTCTGCTGCAAACTCGCTCATCCAGAAAGCACAGAAGGAGCTCAGCGAGGCGCTCACACTCGACCCCGGCAGCACCGATGCGAGCCGCATGATGGAGGCAGCCGAGCTCTCCTCCTACGAAGGCTACTTCCGCTATCTTGCAGACAACGAGCAGAAGGCGCTTGATGAGGCAGACCGTGCCCGCGCCCGCCTTGTGCGCGACGGCGCCCCCGAAGAGGAGCAGCAGCTTGCCCAGCATCTTGCCTATGCGCCGTACCTTCGCTGGCTTGCCGCCGAGGCAGGACGTGCGCTTGTCTGCGGCCACTACCGCTTCTGCCTTGAGGTCGCAGGCCGTGCGCTTGCGCTCGACCCTCAGGACGAGGCAGGCGTCCTCGATACAGCTGCCTACGCCTACGCAAAGCTCGAAGACGATGAAGGCTTTGCTGCATTGAAGCGCCGCATGGCAGAGGCAGGACGTGCCGAGAGCGCCTGGACACGCATGGCAGCGCTCTCGCTTGCCTTCTCCGCCCATGACCTCGACCGCTCCCGCGACATCCTGCGCGAGATCCTCGCCAGCTATCCCGAGGCAGGCGATATCCTCGTCGCCCAGCACGAGCTTCCCGACGGCGTCTATGCCCGCCTTGCCGTGGAGCCTGGAAGCGAAGACGAGCTCATCCTCGCCGTCTCTGAAGGAGCGATCCTTCTGCAGGAAGGCAGGGACTCTGCAGAGCGGGGCACGCTTTCCGCCTGGGTCTCCCAGGAAGTGCCGCGCCTTGTGGCAGAGGGCACCCGTCCCCGCCATATCGGGGCCAAGGCCCGGAAGGGCGGTCTCCGATGAATGCGACAGAAGAGCTCGAGGAAAGGTGCGCCCTCACCCGCTCGCGCAAGCTTGGCGGCCTTACGCCGGCAGGCTTCGAGGAGCTCAGGCGCGATGTCCACGAGAACCTTTCCGACTTCATAGAGACCGACGACCAGAGGGCCCTGAATATCCTCAAAGGCGCCCTTGCCCGCTATAACGACTCCGTGAAGGACGACGACCTGCGAGGCGACGACGAGTTCATGGCAGAGCGCAAGAAGCGCCTCTCTGCCCTTGTAGCAGCTGCCCAGCAGGCACAGGGAGAAGATCCCTCCTGCCTCGATGCTGCGCTTATCGAGACCCTTGCCCGCGACCTCGATCCCGAAGCGCTCCTCGATGCGCTTCTGCGCTTAGAGGGGACCGAGGAGAAGCGCTCAGGCAAGCTCCAGGAGCTCGGCACAAAGGAGACGGATCTCTGGGACGATGTCTATCTGAGGCCGCGCCTGCGCCTGCGTGCTGCCACCGTGAGGACCTGCGTCGATACCGCCCACTACCGCATGGCAGCCTCTCTTGGCCGCGAGGCGCTCGATGTGGCACCGACGGACGCCCTGGGCATCCGCTCGAGCCTGGCCCTGGCCTACGCCCGCCTCGAGGACGAGCCTGCCTTCAACGAGCTCGAGGCCGAGGCCGGACACCATGGCAACGCATGGTGGCACCTTGCCCGTGTGCTTCTGCTCTTCAAGCTCAACCGCATGCCGGCAGCCACCCGTGCCCTCAAGGGCTACATGCGTCTTGTGCACGGCGGCTCCTATGCCCTGCTTCGCCCGGTCTTCGTCGAGCTCTGCATCCCTGACAGGCCTGCCTATGCCCCGAACAGCTTCGAGGAAGCCATGCTCGCCGTGCATGAGGCAGACCCGATCGTGGCCGATACGCCCGATTTCATCAACTGGTGCGAAGACCAGAGCTGGCTTGTCCAGGACGCGATGAAGTTCTGCGATGCGGAAGGCCTCGACTGGGGCGCCTAGGTGGATTTTCCGTCGTGGGAAATGCGTGGAGTCCCGATTTTGCAGAAAGCAGCGTGTACGCCCGCGTGCCCTCTGGTATAATCAGCTCCTGCCGTCCCCATCGTCTAGCGGTTAGGACATCGCCCTTTCAAGGCGGCGACACGAGTTCGAGTCTCGTTGGGGGCACCATGGAATGAGGGAAGCGCTCTGCCGGAAGGCAGGGCGCTTTTTCTGTGCCACGCTATTTCCCGAGACGCTGGAGCACGGTCTCGGCGATTGCCTCAGACGTGAGCCCTGCGCGCTTCCTCAGATGTGCCTGCGTATCTGCCTCGAGATAGGTGTCAGGAGCCGCGACTGGGACTAGCGGCGGCCTCTTGGCCAGAGGCGCCAGATATTCTGCCAAGGCGCTGCCAAAGCCGCCGATGCGCGTATGCTCCTCGATAGAGACCCAGAGATGGGCGCCCAGGAACTGGTCCAGAAATGCTGTGTCGAGCGGCTTTATCGTCGCAAGCTCGGCTAGAGCGCAGGAGATGCCCTGCGTGGCGAGCGTCTCCTGTGCGTCTGCTGCCGCAGCGCAGAGGCTTCCTGTCGCTATGAGCACGACCTCGGCATCTTCTGGACCTGCCAGAAGCGTGCCTGTGCCGATCCTGAAGTCCACACCGGCATCTGTGGGCTCCAGGAACGTGCCCGTTGTTATGCGCACATAGGCCGGCCTCGGGTGCGCTGCAAGCTCCTCCAGGGCAAGTGTCAGCTCGGCGTTGTCCCTCGGAGATACGACCGTGAGGTTCGGAATCGCACGCATGTCTGCAATGTCCTCGAGCCCCATATGGCTCGCACCGAGCTCCCCTACGGCGTAGCCCGCTCCCAGGCCCACCAGGATCACGGGGCTTTCCATCATGCCGAGGTTCACACGGATCTGGTCGAGCACGCGTGCCGTGATGAAGGGCGCGTAGGAGACAGCAAAGACAGGGCCTCCCTCGTTTGCAAGGGCTGCGGCCACCTCAATCTGGTTCTGCTCTGCGATGCCGCACTGCACGAAGGCATCGGGATGACGTACCTTGAGATCGTCGAGCGAAAGCCTCCGACCATAGTCGGAGACAACGACGGAGAGCAGCGGATAGGCATCTGCGAGCCGTGCCATCGTCTCGCCGAAGACCTCCTTGGAATCCTTTGCATCGAGCGCACGTGCCTCTCCGGCATCCATATGACGCATCTCACTCATGGGCTGCTGCCTCCCTCGCTGCTGCAAGCTCCACTTCAGCCTCATCCCAGAGCTCTCTGTCGAGCCCATGGTCATGCCATGCCGCCACGCCTGCCGCGAATGAGAGGCCCTTGCCCTTCACGGTGTGGGCAATGATGGCACGGGGAGCATCGTGGACAGACGAGAGCACCTGCCAGAGCGCACCGACATCGTGGCCGTCCACCTCCACGGTCTCGAACCCGAAGGCAGCAAATTTCTGCGCAAGAGGCGCTGTATCGAGGATCTCTGCGGTCGGTCCGTCGAGCTGCATGCCATTCGCATCGACTATCACCGTGAGCTGGGAAAGACGGTTGTGGCCGGCAAAGGCCGCTGCCTCCCACGTGCTTCCCTCATTGCACTCGCCGTCGCCCACGAGGCAGAAGACGCGCGAGGAGAGCTTCTTGCGTCTCAACGCCAGCGCCAGGCCTGCCGCATAGCCGAGGCCCATGCCGAGAGACCCTCCCGAGGTCTCGAGGCCACGCGCGGGGTCGCGCTTGGGGTGCTTGAAGAGCACCGCATCCGGCCCGAAGAGCCCTTTGTCCATATCTTCCTGAGAGATGAGGCCAGCCTTGAGGAGTGCCGGGTAAAGGCCGACAGCAGCATGTGCCTTCGAGAGCACGAAGCGGTCGCGCTCCTCCCAGGGCGTGCCGTCCTTGCCGGTATGCAGGACGGCACCAAAGAGGACGGCGTAGATCTCTGCCGACGAGAACGCGCCTCCGATATGGAAGGGCATGTCCGGATAGCGCTCAGCTGTCTTGATGACGCCCTCGCGGATATCGCAGGCAAGAAGGTCGAGACGGCGGCGCTCCTGCTTCGGAAGCATCTCTGCATCGCGCGGAGAGACCGCAGGGACTTGAGGACGCTTCATCTCATCCTGCAGCGCCACACCCATGAGGCTCTGGTCTGAGCGCAGCCAGGTCAGGCTCCACTCGATCGGGACATGGTTGTCGAGGCTGATCGTCTGCTCGAGCAGAAGCACCGGCGCCTCGGCAGGAAGCGCCAAGTATCCTCCATGCTCCTTGCCAGCGCAGGTCGCCGAGCTCCTCATGTTCGAGAGGGCGATCTCATGGCCCGAGCAGCGCTCGACGGCGTCGAAGAGCGACTCCTTCGTGAAGTCGGAGTCAGCCAGCCCCGGGCAGGCACCAAGGTTCTCCCATGATTCCTGGCAGACGATGGCTCGGCCTTCGACCGTGCGGACCCGGCGCATGAAGAGGACAGGCTCTCCTGCCTCGAGTCCCAGCTCCTGTGCGACCTCGGCAGGTGCCGGCAGCACTTCCTTTGCGAGCACCTGGGTCTTGAAGGCAAGCCCCTGCTCCTTCAGGGCATGGGCAAAGGAGAGCGGACGCGCGCCTCCCGGATGTGCCACGCCGGAGCGGGTCACGAACGTCCCCTTGCCCTTGCGCTGGACCAGGAGGCCTTCATCCACAAGCATGCCAATGGCACGGCGGACGGTGCCGCGGGAGACGCCGTAGCGCTCCATCAGGGCATGCTCGCTCATGATTCTCGAACCTGCCGGCCACTCGCCTGAGATGATGCGGCCACGCAGCAGCTTTGCCAGCAGCTCGTGCAGGAGCTGCCCTGTGCCTGCCTCCCTCAGAGGGACTGCTGCCTCTGGACAAGGGGCAGCATCTGCGCCAGGCGTCTTCTCGGCCTCACGCGCAACAAGCTGCGGCACCGGAAAGCTCCTCTGTGCACGCTTCTCTGCTATCTCTGCCATGGGTGGACACTTCCTCGTGGGCCCTGCTTTCCCGAAGGACAACTAGAAGACAGGACAGGTTATGGACAACTGAGCGTAGCCCATCATAGTGCACAGGAGAAGTCCATCATCTGCCAACGGCAAAGTCCGCAATATCTCTGCGAGGGACGATGCCCTGCTGGAAGTGCGTCGCACTACGAAAAAGGCCGGAGCGCTATGTTCCGGCCAAGATAGCTCTGGTAGGGGCGGCGGGGCTCGAACCCGCAAGCCTTGCGGCGGCAGATTTTAAGTCTGCTGCGTCTGCCAATTTCGCCACGCCCCCAAGCGTCCTTCAAGAGTAGCGCATTGAAGACAAGATCAGAGCGTCGAGAGCGCCGGCGTCCAGGGAAGCGGCGCTTCCTCGCCGAGCCAGGCTGCTGCCGTGGCAAGCGAGAGGCCCGAGAGGAGGTCGTGCTCGCTTACGGTCGCCACGTCGAACCCGGTGCACTTCATGGCCTCAGAGATGGCAAGGGTGCCGCCGAGGATGACAGGCGCCCGCTTGGCCTGAAGGCCCTTCATATGTGCCCTCTCCTCGACCGTGAGGCTCGCGAGCCGTGCAGCCAGGCGCTCGGCTGTCGTGCGCTCGAGCTCGTGCAGATGCACGTAGGCAGAATCGTAAGGGTCGAGCTCTGCATCCATTGCGACAAGCGAGGTCGCCGTGCCTCCGACAAGCACGAGACGGGTAGCTGCCTCAGGAAGCTCATCAAGCTCTGCTACCGCCTCCTCGAAGGGGCCATCGCAGAAGGCACGTGCCGCCTCGATATCAGCTGCCGCAGGCGGGTCCTGCTTCTTCAGGAAGAGGTCCGTGAGGCGGCGTGCGCCCACATTGACCGAGCGCACATGGTCGACATGCAGGCGTCCATCTGCCAACTTTCCCTGGCTCAGCTCCGTCGAGCCGCCGCCAGAATCTGCGACAAGCACCTCTTCGTCCGGAAAGTCCTGGACGACGCCCAGAAGGGCCAGAGAGCCTTCAGTCGTGCCCGGAATGACAGAAGGAACAAGGCCGAGCTTGGCCAGAGGCTCCAGAAGCTCCGATGAGTTTTCGGCATCGCGCGCGGCGCTCGTGAGCGTGCAGGCGCAGGCAGATGCTCCCATGGCACGGGCTTCATCCACATAGCCGCTGACGCAGGCGAGCACACGCTCGATAGCGGCAGAGGAGAGCCTTCCTGTCTCTGCCGTGCCTTCGCCCATGTTGCAGATCGTCGAGATCTTCTTGAGCTGGGTGAGCGCGCTCCCCTGCTCCTTTTCGGAGACCGCAAGACGAGCCGTGATCGTGCCGATATCGATGACTGCAATCCTCGCCATGCCTACTCCTCGAACTTGTACTGGAAAAACCCATCCAGGAACTTCGTGAGGTCGTCTGTATCGGCCGTCGCTGTGCTCGTGCCAGAGATCGTATCCGAGGTGGAATCAGAGCCATCGGAAGAGTCCTCGGCCACTTCGGAGCCTTCGCCCGTGATCGTGACCGGCGTCTCGCCCTCTTCGACGTAGCCATGCTTTCTGGCCTCGTCCTCGATGCCTTCCTGCGTCTGGAGCGAGCTCACCTCGCCCTGGAGGACCGAGTTGGCAGAGTTCAGCTGCGCATACTGTGCCTGGAGGTCCTGGGTCCTCCTCTGAGCCACATACCAGCTGCGGATGGGACCATAGAGGGAAAGGATGACAGCAGCTATGACCGCAAGGATCACGAGGCCCTTGTGGGAGCCGAGGATGCTCATCGGCTTGTCGGAGCCACGGCCGCGCTCCGCATCTGCAGCAGGAGAAGAGATGCCCTCTCTTCTGCGCCTGCGTGCTTCCTGGCGCTCCTGGACCGTGAGATTCTGAGGATCTGCTGCCTGCGTTGTCTGGACAGGTGCCTGGGCCGGGGCAGCATATGCAGCGCTGCGAGAGGTACGCCTATGCAGCCGGTCATTGCCGACTTTCCTGAACGCATCGCCGTCGCCTGAGAGCCTCACGCCACGCGAGTTCGGACCGACAAAGACAGCAGGACGCCAGCTGGCCTGGCTGGTGTTTCTCGTCTCGTGTACCCGAAGACGCGGAAGCGACCCGGTCTTGCCGGCATCGCCCGTGCTCCTGCCGAAAGATCTAGGCATTCTCATTGCGTGCGTTTCCCCATCGAGACCCATAGCTGCCTGTTTCGTTTGAAGTATAGATACAGCCTGAAGAAGACAGAAGGACCAGCCGGCCCTTCTGTCTCTTTTATACCATGCCATGGCGCCTGCCATCCTGGCCTGTGCACAGTTTCCATTACTGGGCACTGCTGGCAATGGTCCGGCCACGAGGCCACATCGGCCCATTTCTCCGGCTGGAGTCCGAACCAAGAGCCAGAATGATTGCTGAAGACAAGGAGAATCCATGCCCGACATGGCATCAGCAAAACAGCCGGGCAGCCCGGAGACGGAGAAGAAGGCCTGCTGGGGGACTGCGTGCAACGGGACAGAGCTCGCAGACGGCCTTCTTCATGCGATGGCAGAAGAATATGAGGAAGGCACCTGGTCAGGGCATGCAGGCAAGATCCACCATGGCAAGCCCTGTACAGATGCCAAAAGAGCCGTATCAGCAGGCTGAGGCAAACGCGGCTTCA
>NZ_JBEVTM010000032.1:0-16622 GCF_040884255.1 Olsenella sp. AGMB03486 | reverse complement strand
ATTCGTTATATGCCCGAGAGAAGCGAGCAAGTGCTATGAGCGTCTCATAGTGGTATTGGTATCTCTCGGCAAACAGCAGGTATTTGCGCTTTGCCCATACGTCTTCCAGAAGCGGCAGGTCAAGCCCGCTTTCAAGTTCCGCCTTGAGGAAGTATGAGAGAATCCATTCATCGATATCGGGAATGGCATCCACATCGGCCAGAAGCTCTGGCGTCCTTGCAGCTTCAGGGATGGCGTCAGCGACAGCATCTGAGTACTCGTTTACGACATAGTCAAACACTGCCCTGGTCTGGCCGCTACGCGCCAGATCTCCCATCACACGCGCCGACTCGGCAGGGTCTGCTTTGTCTGCATCGTCTACTGAATCCCCGCACATGCCTTCCAGCATGCGGAAGGCCATATCTCCCACAGACTGCTTGCCTTCATCTGTCACGCTATAGCCCAGATACTCCCGCATGGCGCCCCAGAAAGTAGGAGCGAGCCCTGCAGCAGCAATGGTCCTCATGGCCGTCTCATCCTGTCTGGACCATTCGATGATGGCTCTTGCTGCCATCGAGCGCGCTGCGTCGCGGGCAACAGGTTCCGGCGCCCTGAGCGTAGCTGCACACATAGCAAAGCGCAGCCTCTCCGCGGTATCTTTCGGCAGTTCGGACTTTGCAAGTGCAAGCCTGCGCTCCTTGCTCTTGAAGAATGCAGCGTGGTCGGTAACTACCGAGGTCAGCTCCACTGGAATGCCGCACTCCTCTGCCCACATACCTTCCATCGAGCATACAAAGGGTCGTGCCATGAGCTTGAGGTCGAGGATGAGGTCACTATCAGGGATTGGGGCTCCACCTGAGCGGTAGAGTACAAACTTGTCATGGGGCTGCTGTCTCAGCACGCGACGTTTGCTAGCAAGCTCATGATGCGTGACATCCAAAATGGTGGCGTCTTCGAGCGGAATCTCTCCAATCGCATCGGCGTAATCTGCGCTCTCGTCTTCCCAGAAGACGAGGCGGGACTTTCCCTGCAGTGCTTCCTGCAGACGGCGTACGATGTCCTCTATATCAATTCTTTCGTCCATAGCGTCCCTACAACGTCACAGTTATCTTTTCGCCCTCGGCAAGCGCCTTCAAGATGGCAGACTTGAGAGCTGCAAGATAGGCATCTGCATCCTCTGCATTCTCGATGAGCGGCCTTCCGAATCCAGCTGTCTTTAGCTCCCGCACAGACACTGTACGCGGCTGGGGCGATACGGGAGGAGCAGGATTGACAGGTGGTACATCAGGCTCCGGACCGACCGGTGGGTTTTCGACCGCAGGCACCGGCTTGGGAGGATTCAATATCCCAATCAGGCGCCCTGCCTGCCTGTCATTGAATGAATTGACAAAGTTCCTGATGACATAGGGAGCGGTCTCACCCTTGAGCTGCTCTGCAGCAGTCTGGAAGATGCTTTCGAACTGCTCACGTGACTCCTGCGAAAGCGATTCAAGGTCATAGCTGTTCGTATAAGAAGCTTTGAGGGTTCCAAGATCAGCAAGCGCCTGTTCACGCAGCTCATCTACTGCTTCCTGTGCACGAGCCCTGATTGCTCGCATGGTTTTATAGGCAGCAGGAATATTGCTGCTCCGATAGCACTCAGAATCTGCGACAACTCCCTGCACCTTCTCGAGATCTTCTTCATCGATGCCGAGCTCCCGAAGGCGAGGAACCTCGTTCTCTAGGAAAGACCTGAGCTCTTCCCAGTGCTTCTGCATCGACGATCCTTTGCAGAACGCCGTCATCTTCGTAAGGTCGTCTTTGGCTGCAGCAAGCTCGTCAACACTCTTCGGAAAATCGTTGACAACCCACTTCCTGTCCTCGGCCTTTGCGGCACATTCCTTCACCTTCTTGAGATCGTCCTCGAAACGCTCGGCAAAGGGATATTTCCGGACACTGAACTCTACCTTTTCCGCATCTTCAGCAACACCTTGCGCATAGCTCGCCAGCTCTGCTGCTATGGATTTGGCAACAAGCTCTTTGGGATTGGTCCCCGCATATGTGCGGAATGCCTGATTGAGAATGCTCAGCTGCTGAGGAGAGACCTCTTCGATGATGGAAACAGTCAGCTTGTCCAGATCCTGCTTGCGCTTGAGCGCCTCGGCAAGACGCGTCTTCTCCAGAGGCTGTCCCGCCTTGCGGACCTCGATCTTGTTTGCTGTGTAGAGCTTTGCTATAGCAGAACGCACCGCAATCTCAGGCCAGCCAAAGTCATTCTTGGAGAACCATGCGATGAGGCTGCCCATGCCATCTCCAGCAATGGTCACTGTGCCAGGCGTCATGCGGATACGCGACAGAACGCTCTGGCAGTAGTCCTCCAGAGCACTGCCCATGGATAGCTGTCCGTTCACACACTGCGAATAGACATCCTTGTCGGTATAGCTCCTTGTAATCTGCTGCAGCCCTGTATAGGAACGACGGACAAGCTCCAAGAGCGCAGAGTTCACCGCGTCCTTTCCGGACCCAATTATCTGGGCAGATATGTCGACGCCACCTGCATTGTATGAAGCATGTGTCAGGAGCTCCCGCAGCTGATCTCTCAGCCTATCATAGAGCTTCGAATTGGCGCGCTGCTTCGCTTCGATGATGCCACGTTTCGCATCAGAGACTCCGCTGTTCACACGCGCATATCGATCTGTCTTCACGAAGATGCCCACGTCGTGGAGGAAGTCCCGTGCATTGCGGAGCGTGACCGTCAGCGTCTTGGGAGGCGTGGGCACCTCTGTCAGAAGTCCATCGGGTTCATAATCGGTCACCAGATCGAGCGTTAGGTCATATCTCTGCTGTCCCCGTGATGTCTCATCAATCTTCAGGTTGTAGTTGTATGAGTGCTCAAAAGCGCCATTGGCGCTCTTGTAGGTAATCTTGCTGGCGCCACAGACATCACGGAATATATCGGCAATTTTGTCCTGGATATCCTTGTCGGGGAGCATGAGATTGTTGATCTCCTGCTCCACTTCCTTCTCATCATTTGTCAGATACTCATAGGCGTTGCCATTGCGCCGTACATACACCTGGCGTTCCAATTCATCGAGCGCCGACTGAATCTTGTCATTGAGCACAGAAGTATTCTGATTTAGAGCACCGAAGAGAAGGACACGAAGGTTTGCAGGAGTTGCACGGAAATCATCAACGAACTTCACCAGCAGCAGCGCCTTCAGAAGACGAACGGCAATCTTGTCGTCCAGCTGGCTTTCCGCCGTGGAGATGTCTGCATAGACTTCTCCACGAAGACTGTTGCGCAGGCCCTCGAACATGTAATCGAAGGGGACAAGAGTGCCGTCTTCCGTGTTGGCACCCTCCTCGCAGATACGCTCTGCTACATCCTGGAATACGCCGAGCATCGAGCGTGCACCGGTCGAGTTGTACTTGCCCGTGAAGCAGTTCTGATTCGAAAGGCCGCGTATGGCGTTCATGAAAATCTCAAACTGGTAGGGCACGAAAGGATAGATGCTGCAGAATTCATCGACATTCTGGTAATACTTATAGTTCTTTGCGCCATCGGCAAAGTCGAAGAGCATGCCGAAATCATTATGGTATTTCTCGTAGAGCGCCTCGAACTCGACTTTGTCCTCTTCCTTCTTGGCAAGAAGACGATCGCGGATGACCTCCTTCGCATCGGAGGAGGTAAGCGGCATCTTCACGAGGAAGCGTGCCTGAATCTTTGTGAAGTCATTCGCCGAGGTGCTCTTCATCTGGCCAACGATATCTTCCATGTTCTCCTGCGAAGTCACGATTATCCAGGAGTTGCCACCGCAGACGCGGTATAGCTCCTCGGCTATCGTCTGCAGGTTCACCATCATGTTCGTGTTCTGGGCTATGAACTGGCCCACCTCATCCACGAAGAAATTGACGCGGAAGCCCTTCTGGTGCTTGGACTCGATGTATTCTTCCACGCGCTCTGCGAATGAATGGATATCAGGCTTGTAGCTCTGCTTATAATCTTCAACCACATCAGTGGTATAGCCTTCCGGATTTCCCATCGCCTCGTCGAAAGCGGCAGAAATCTGCTTGCGGTAGATCAAAGCCGACTTGCGAATGTCGTTCCATGTCTTACCTTCCACCCTTGCTTCTACTGCTTTACGGAAGGCATCGAGCTTGCCAGCAACGTCAAGATCGTATTCCAGCTGCGCTATATGCTCAAAAGAGCCGTCATAGTAGCCGCAGTGATGGTTGAATACCTTGATGAAAGCAGAGAGAAGTGCTCCTGTCTCAGAGTTCTTGCCGTTGGGCGCGACTGCATCGATATTGAAGAGGATGCTTTCTGACGGATGGCGCTTTGGGACGACTTCCATCGCAGACTTGAGGGCTGGCATATCGGATACTTTGGGAATGAGATAATTCAGCGCAGGCTTGACTGTGCCATCCTTATCCTCGACATCGCGGTTCTCCAAAGCGACAGCCAGTATCTTGAGCAAATGCGATTTGCCTGAGCCAAAGAAGCCAGAGATCCATGCACCATTGCCAACAGAATCCGGATCGTTATAGGCATCCAGGAAGTCGAGCAAATGCTGTTTTACCTCATTGGTCACGACGAACTCGTCGAGCTCGTTTGCCAAGTGGGCGTCATCAGTCTGGCTTGCCTTCACGACAGGGTCGATAGGGCGGTCTATCTCTTTTTCGAAAGTATCCTTTAGAAGCATGGCATGCCTTCCTTACAGGTCAAATACGCGGGTTGCACGGTAATAGCCACCAGTAGAACCCTGATCGAGCCCGAGAATGTTCAATGAAGTGGAGCCGTCTGAATGCTGCTCATAGCGCCCAGGAAATACAAGCACAATCGGCACCTTCGGCGTCAGACAGCTCAAGAGAGCATGAGTACGCACATAGGGGAAGGTCTCCCCTACGCCAGTGATGAACACGATGTCTGCCTCTGGATGTGCTGCAATGATTTCCATGGCTTTGGGAGCTAGATAGTCTGCTGCACCGACGACATCTTCAAGCGTAGCGATGATGTCCCCGCGGTCAGCTTCTGCCTCGGACTCTGTCAGCGGCTCCCAAAGATCTTCCTCGTCGAGATGCTCCAGCACCAGATCGTAGAGATTGATCTCAAGCGGAGTGACACCCCTATCTGGAAGATCTTCACGGCAGATGGCATGAATAAGATCCGCCGCATAGGCCTGCTGCGTAGGATCGTAATCGATGATGTAGGTGCCCTCACGCATCATGTAGCCATTGCGTCCGAGCAGAGCATCATCGGACAGCTTGTCCACGATAAACTTGCGCGCATCGTTGATATGCTCGAAGGCAACACCCATCAGAAGACCTTTCCCGGAAAGACAGCGAGCTCTTCAGCATGCTCAGAACCAAGAGCCTCTCTGAAGGCGGATGTCGGGCGCAGAGGCGTGATCTTGCGGTCGGTATCCACCAGATGACAATCCACCAGCAAGCGGAGAACCGTGTTCCTCATCTTCTTACGCCCCAGGTCTGTCATACGTGCAAGCTCCGGATGAATATCGGCCTGCTCCTCGAAGAACACGTCATAAGCTTCCTGGGGGAAATCCGACATGGAATGCTCGTAGCGTGAGGCAATCACTTGCTCAGAGAGGTCTTGCACAAACTGGTATGTGCGACAAATGGCAATCCAGAGCATTGCATAGCGGTCATCGCCGATAGCAGAGGCAAAGAATTCAGCCTCACTGTCGGAGAGATGCCGGAGACGCTTCACAATCTCCTGTGATATGCGCTTTCGGGAGCTCACGGCATTGAGTTGAAACAGGTTGTCATCGATGATTTTCTTCCGAACGTCATTCCAGTCATGCATGTCAAGATAGAGCCTCGCGGCAAGAAGGCTCTCCTGAACACGGGCAGAAGATCCGCTCATAGAAAGCAAGTAGCTACTGGACAACAATGACACCTCCGAGAGGGCTCTTAGATATAGAAGCGGCAGTAACGTGCATGAAGGCATCTGCACCATATGCAGCACGCTCTCTATGCTCATGCTTCGCAGAGAAGAAATTCTTATATCCATTGAGGAGAAAGCCAATGTCCTTCATGGAGCGGACCGAAAATGCAGAATGGCTCATGCAGGCCTTCACCTCCGAATATAAAGATGAATTGAATACATCCAAAGGTTACCATACGCCTCGAACACGTTCCGGGCCGCAAAACATAGGTAGGTTGTTGAAAGTTTCTTGTCAGATGCTGTGCCCCATGAGCCAAGACAGCAAACAGCAAGGAACTAACGTCGTGAGCCAGCATCTTCTGCCGATGCATCACAAAGAACAAAAGAGGTGCCTCCCGAGCAATTCCGCGAGGCAATCGCTCTCAACGTAGAAGACAGGTCTGATGTGAAGCAGCCCCTGCACGCCTTGCAGAGAAATGGCAAGGCGCGCAGGGGCTTCGGCGAACGCATGCACCTAGTTGCTCATGAGATGCCTGTTGCTCAGGACTCCTGCTTGTCCTGTTCTGCCTCGCAGTAGGGACAGTCCCTCCCTTTGTTGATTCTTGTCGCTGTTGTCATCCTCCACTTGTGCTCCTGATTCTTGGAGCATATCCACTCCGGTATGAAGTGCAGCGTGCTGAAGGGCTTGATATTCCAGGGGCTTATGGGGTTGTCCGGGCTCCACTCTGCCGCAAGCTGCGGATACTTCCAGGCAAGAGAGCCCATGACCTTGCCGCAGGCAGGACAGCGGTTGTTCATCCTCAGCTGCCTGTCATGGACCGTCATCTCCCACTCATGCCCGCATGCCATGCAGCGCCAGACAATGACTCTCCTGCTGCCATCCTTCACATTCTGGGGCGTCCAAGGACCGCCATCTTTCGGACGCACCCATTCGGCAGCAAGCTCCGGGTCTGTCGCTGCCAGACAGTTCTGGTCCGTGAGCTTCTTTGTTTCGAGGCCTCTGCAGACGGCACATCCATCCACAAGGAAGCTATAGAGCGTCTGCACCGGATGGTGACCTTTTGAGCACTTGAGGTGCACAAGGAGATTGCTGGTCAACGGAATCGATGAAGGATCTCTCTCATCGTTCCAGGCGTCCATAAGTCTCGGCACATCCTGGGCAGTCATATGGCTGAGACCTTCCCACAGAGCATTGAATTCATTGGTGATCCGTGAGGCGCAGTATGGGCAGCGCGGCTGAGGGTAGACAGCGTATACTGGGCGCTTGAATTGGAAGCCGCACGTAGGACATTTCCATTGATACACATGGCGGGAAAGGCAGGTAAGATCGTCCGGAATGGCTCCTCCATTCGCTTCTGCATCCCACCACTTCACGCATTCTGCGCCAGAATCCTTCAGAAGCTTCGCTGAGCCATCCTGATACTGTCCCGGAGCTGCAGGAGCAGCCTTCCGCTCGACCTTTATGGCTTCCCTGCCGAAAGCGACGCCTTTTCCGGCACCGTCACAGGTGCAGCCGAACCTGACATCTTGAGGCCTCTCGACCGTCTGCCTGCCGCAGACCCTGCACCTGACGACCAGGAGATCGTCTCCTGGATGGTCGCCTTCAAGAAGGTCGATGAGGTCAAAGCCATTGTCCTCTGCCAGCTTCTTTGCATCAGCGTAGCTCATGGCATAGCGTGCGCTCACCACACCTTGATCGATCAGGTCGTCGAGATCGGCACCCTGGTCGAGCATATGCTTGATGGCAGCATGCTGGGTCGCTCTCGCTTCGTCGTACCAGCCAGACCAGAAGCAGGCACGGCAGACCTTCTCTCCGACTGCATTCTTGTCGAGGATATATTTCAGCCGGTAGTGCGCTTCTGTACCGCATCTCTTGCAGCGCGTGAAGAGGTACTCATCCTTGCGGTACTTCCCGTCCGGATCGTAGGGCTGCGCCAGCTCAAGGCCAGCTTTGGAAAGAATCGAGTCAAGCTCTTCATCTGTCAGCTTCATCCTGCACGCTCCTCCCGTCCATCCCGCCTGTCAATGCAAAGGAATAGAGGAAGCAGAGAACCATGGCAAGAACGGACCGGCACGCATCAGCATCTCGAACCGCCAGCGGCCATGGCTTCAAGGACTCCCCTACCTCGTGAAGCGGTCCATGAACGCAATCTGCAGGTCCAGGCTTTCACGTGCCGCCGCAGAATCCGTGGTGTCAAAGCTGTGCGGCTCGCCTTCGAAGATGTGGAGCTCATGCTCGACACCCGGCTCTTCCAGACGTGCTGCCAGCTCCTTGGCCTGGTCTCCGTAGGTGTATCTGGTTCCGTCATCTATGAAGCAGGGTGGCATGGCAGATGTCACGTTCGATATCACATTGCTGTCGGCAAGCGCTGCATCGGTCTCATCCAGCCACGCAACGCCCAGATAGGACCTCGCGCATGCGTCCCCGCCATAGTCCATCACAGGATTCCGGTCCTCGGTCCTGCCCATGCGCGCATTGTCCAGAACCGCGCAGTTGAATGCGACCGAGCGGATATCGTCAGGTGCGAGCACCTGCGGGATGCCGGTCCTGCCAGCGTAATCGCTGTCGACCTGTGCCAGAACGAACATGCCGGTGATATTGCCTCCGGCGCTTCCGCATGCAAAGCTCACGTTGTGCATATCGATGCCCCATCTTGAGGCACCCTCTTCCACCATGAACTTCATCGCTTCGGCAAGCTGCATGACGGGCACCGGGTAGGTATACACAGGCGGATGTGCGTAATTGATGCTCACGATGTTGTAGCCTACCTCGAGATAGCGCTCGAGGTAGACATAGAACCCGCCATTCGCATTTCCCGTCGGATCGCCGAAGAGCTTGTCGCCGAACACGTATCCACCACCATGGACATAGACCAGCGTCGGCGCATCTGATCCGGCATTCTTCGCGAGATAGACGTCCAGATAGCCGTTGGGATACCTGCTTCCGTAGTCGACATCTGTTATTTGCGTCGTGCCATCCGCACGGACTTCAGCGGTTTCGCGCGCGTCTGTGAGATTGGCTGCCGCCCACCTCGACGTCAGCACGTTGGGATCGATCCAGACCGCAGCACCGAAGGCAGAGGCTCCTGTAAGGATCACCAGAAGCATGACAAGAAGAGTCCGGGAGACAAGACCGAGGCTGCCCCAGCTGCCAGCCAGTGTCAGGCATGTCAGCACCACCGAAGCGGCCACAAGGACCACGAGCGCCGAGCGCTCCACCTGACCTGAGGACGCCACGTAGACAGCAAGAGCTCCGACCCATACGAGTGATGCAGCTGCAGCAGTCATCCAGAGCGGCGGCCTCTGCATGAGGGTCTGTGCAAGCAGAGCTGCAGCTGCCACCGCAGACAGGGCAAGCGGGATCGTCTGCAGATAGATGAGGAAAAACGACAGCGCGCTGCCTGCAAGGACCATGAAGGCAAGAAACATGTTCAAGGCAGCTCCCATCAGAAACCGGCTGCTAGCCGCAGCCAGCGTTTGCCCAAGCGAAGATGCATCCAATCTATCACGGCATATCCCTGCGCAGCCGAAAGCATCCTCCCCTATCTTGGAAAGACGGCTGCGATGGCTGCGTCCGGAAAGGTAGCAGGAGTCCGAACAGGACTCTCACAGCGCTGTGCCCTTTCACAGATACGCAGCCCACCCTCAGACAGAGCAGGCTGCGTATGGGAAAGCTTGATAGATTCTCTTCCTAGCGGCAGATGACCTCGACAGGCACGTCCAGGATCTTGGCGACCTTGAGAATCGTGTCGGTATAGCTGCCGACACAGGCAGCCATGTGATGCGTGGGGCCAGCCTCTGCCCAGCGGTTGGCGAACTCTCGGGCACCGATGGAGAAGCGCATGCGCATGTTGGTATCGCCGAAGGTGAAGATGGGGCCCTCGACGTTCTCTCCCTCGGCGACCACGAACTTGAAGTGCCCATCCATGTCCTGGGTGATGGCAAGGTAGGTGATGGTGCCCAGAGGCGGATAGAACTGCGTGAGATAGCCGCCGCCTGTCTTGCCGTGGAACACCGGCACGACCTTCATGGTAGGCTTGTGCGCCTGGCTGATATCGGCGTCACCGGAGCCAGAGTGGCCGATGATGCAGATGTCCTCAGGGAAGTCGATGGAATACATCTCGGAGAGCTGGCCCGTGCCGGAGATGGTCTTCAGGATGCTCATGGCGATGGCGACCTTCATGTCTCCCTCGACAGCGCAGGCAGTCCCCTGCTTGATGAGCATGGAGAAGGCGGGGATAAGCATGGAGTCGAGGACTCCTGCCTTGCCCTGGGCATAGCCGTCGTAGTGGGATGCGACAAGACCCAGATCCTCATCCTTCACCCACTGCTCGAAGGCGATGACATAGCGTGCCATCTCGCGGATTGGCTTGTCGTGGATGCTGGCACCGCCCTGGACCTCGAAGGTATCGAGGATCTCTTTCGCCTTCTCATCGATGGCTGCCTCGTCGTCCACATCGTCGGCGATGGCCCACATCTTCTCCCAGTCGAACTGCTTGGTGTAGAGCCCCAGGCGGTTGTAGAGGTTCGTTTCATCGATATAGAGATCCATCATGCCCGGGTAGGGTCGGCCGATTTGTGCGATGTTCGTGTTGCGCAGGCGGCGGCGGACCTGGGCAGCACGACACCAGTCCTCGATCTCCGCCTGGGCAGCAGGGTCTCCGCCCTCCACGACGCCGGTGATGACGGCGTGACGCTTGCCGGCACGGTTGAGGTCTGCCACCATCTCGCCTACAGCGCCGCAGGCATAGAGCTCGCCGAGCCAGGTCGGGATGTCCGTGGCTGCATAGTCGGGCTGGGCCTTCTTCTGGAGGTTCACAAGCACGACCGGCACATTGAGGTCGCGGATGGCCGGAAGCATGTTGTAGGACGTCGCATAGGTGAGAAGCTGGCAGATCACGAGGTCGACGTCTGCTGCGCGGAACTTGTCGCCGGCAGCTTGTGCGGCCTCCTTGGTGGTGACCATGCCGCCGTCGATGAGCTCGACAGATGTGGGGATGGTCTTCTTGAATGCTTCGTACTGTCCCTTGAACTCAGGCACAAGCTGCGGGAACTGCGGCAGATAGGCCCCAAGGGCAATAGAGAATACGGCGACGCGCGCCTTTGTTTCGACGAGCATGGGCTCTCTCCTTTCCTGTGCGGCAGCTAGTCGACGAAGTCGGAATTGATCTCGACGTTGAAGTCGCGGCAGGTATCCTTGAGGTTCTGGTCGGAGATGACATTCAGGAACTTGTCAGAGCCGCCATTGGCAGCGCGAGCCGCGATGTAGAGCTCTGCTGCCTTCTCGATCGTGTGTGCCAGGCCGAAGGCAGTATCGAAGTCAGGCCCGGAGACGAAGAGGCCATGGTGTGCCCAGACAGCGGCAGGATACTTCTTCATGATCTCGGAGGTCGCCTGAGCGATGGCAGCGCCACCCGGAACCATCCAGGGGACGACGCCGACGCCTGCCGGGAAGACGACGACGCATTCCGTCATCATCTGCCACAGGATGCGCGTGAAGGAACGGTCCTCGAGAGGCACGATGAAGCTCATCTCGATGACGCCAGGGGTGTGGGCGTGGTAGATGACGCGGTTCGTGGGATCTGCCATGACGCGGACGCAGTGGTTCATGTAGTGGCTCGGGAACTCGGAGGTGGGCTTTGCACCCTCGAGGAGGCCCCAGACGATGCGGTAGGCGCTTCCTTTCTCATTGATCTCGACGATGCCGATGTTGTGGGCAGGGTCGCCTGCGACATTCCTCATGTACTTGCCGGAGCCGGTAGAGAGGAAGTAGCGGCCTGCCAAGGTGGCGTCCTCGACACCCATCGAAACCCACTCACGCGGCTCTGCAAAGAAGGGCCTGGCCTCTGCCACTTCCTCTTCGCTCATGAGGTAGGTGAGGTTTCCGCCATTGCGCTCGTGCCAGCCCTGCTTAAAGCCGTCGTCGCACATGCGGGTGAAGCCCTGGACGAACTCGAGATCCTCTATTGCCATGATCTTTCTCTCTTTCCGGCAGGGCTCCTGTGCCCCGCCTGTCTTTCTGTGCCTGTCTGCCTATCTGGGCTGGTACTCGGTGATTTCGAAGCTGTCCTTGAGGGCTCTTCGCGCGCTCTCAAGGTCTGGATACGCGCCTTCCGCGATGAACTGGACCATGAGGTTGCCAAGAGCAGTGCCTTCGGTGGGGCCGGCAAAGACAGGAAGCCCCGTGGCATCCGCCGTCGCCTGGTTGAGGTAGGCGTTGTTCGAGCCGCCGCCCACGATATTGATGGAGGTATAGTCCGTGCCGGTAAGCTCCTTGAGCTCCTGGACGCAGCGGGCATAGTCAGAGGCGAGCGAGTCATACACCACAAGTGCAATCTCGCCTGCCGTCTCAGGCACGGACTTCCCTGCCTCCCTGCACGCCTGCCTGATCTCAGAGACCATGGACTGGGGTGCCAGGAATGCCGACTGGTCCACATCGACAGTTGCGGCAAAGCCTTCTGTACGGGCAGCCTCAGCTGCCTTGACAAGCTCGCCCCAGCTGGGAAGCGCGCCTGTCTCCTTGCCAAGCTCGCGGCGGACGTTCTGGATCATCCAGAGGCCCATGATGTTCTTGAGGTAGCGGAAGCGGCCTTCATAGCCGCCTTCGTTCGTGAAATTGGCCTGGGCGCTTGCAGGGGTGGTGATGGCAGAGCGCAGCTCGCAGCCCAGAAGCGACCAGGTGCCAGATGAGAGATAGACAGCCTTCTCGTCCCTGGCAGGAACGGCGAGCCAGGCAGATCCCGTGTCATGGGTTGCCGGAAGCACGATCTGGGCTGAGTAGCCCACACGCTCGGCGATTTCCGGCGTGAATGTGCCCAGCACCGTGCCGGGCATGCTGATGGGCTGGAAGATCTCGCGTGGCAGGCCCAGGCGATCGATGAGCCCATTGTCCCAGTCCATGGTCTTGGCATTCACGAGCGCTGTAGTGCTGGCGTTGGTGTACTCGTTGGCTTTGACGCCGCAGAGCAGGAAGTTGAGGTAGTCAGGAACCATAAGGAAGGTACGGGCAGATGCAAGCTGCTCTGGATGCTCTGCCTTCTGCGCATAGAGCTGGTAGCAGGTATTGAACTGCTGGTACTGGATGCCGCAGCGCGCATACTGCTCGTCGAAGGAGAGGATGTGCTGCTTCTCCAAAAGATTGCGCACGCCCTGCGTGCGCGAGTCGCGATAGCCGACCGCATCTCCTATGCGATGGTCGTCTGCATCGAGCAAGACATAGTCCACTGCCCAGGTATCGATGCCGATGGTATCGGGAACAAGGCCACGCTCCCCTGCCACACGCAGGCCCTCGACGACGTTCTTGAAAAGCTTGTCCATGTCCCAGCAGAGGTGCCCATCCATCTCGATGAGGCCATTCTCGAAGCGATAGACCTCCTCGAGGACCATGCGGCCGTCGATGACTTCGCCCACGATGTGGCGCCCGCTCGAAGCGCCGATGTCGATAGCAAGATGCCTCTGTCCCATTGCCTGCCCAATCTCGAAATAGTGAATTGCTCTTCCCTGCTTGTCTATTGGGCATATTACATGGTCATTCTGCGTATATCTATGCTGCAAAGTGACCATGTTTTTCGAAAAGCTATCCTCTTTGGAAGAGCCGTATGCATGCCGGATGAGGGGTGGGTCAGCCATGCTTACCTATACGCTTGACATGGAACGCCAGAGCCAATGGATCCGCTCGACGCCGAGCGAGCTTGAGCGCCGCCAGCCCCTCTGGTGCACGGAAGCAGGCTGCTTCTATGCCTTGGGCAATTTCTCGACCTCGCGCACGAGCAAGGACAGCTATCTGCTCTTCTATACCTTCAGCGGTGCCGGCGTCGTGCATCAGGGAGGACAGGATGTACGCCTCGAGAAGGGGCATGCCCTCCTTATGGACTGCCGGAGCCCGCAGAGCTATGGCACAGCACAGGACCGAGGGCACTGGTATCACTGGTGGGCGCATGTGGATGGTCCCGCTATCGCTGCCATGGGCGAAGTGCTCGGCCTTCCCCGCCTTGTTCCCGTGCCCCTTGCAGCATCCTTCGCAGAGCGGCATTTCACCACCATCCTCCAAGAGCTCGAAAAGGAGGGTGCCGCTCCCATGCTTCGCCAGGACAGGGCGATATACGACATCGTGGCCACGATGGCAGAGACAGCTGTGCAGTCTGAGGTGCAGGAGATGGGGACAGGGCCTGTCGAGGCAGCGCGCAGGCTCGTCGAGCTCAGATATGCTGATGACCTCACGGTAGAGGACATGGCACGCGAAGCGAATGTGAGCCCCTCCTACCTCATGCGCATCTTCAAGCGCCAGCTTGGGACCTCTCCCCACAACTATCTGCTGCGCTATCGCATCACGAAGGCACGCGAGCTTCTCGTAGAGACGACAGAGCCCGTCTCACGCATCGCACGCGAGACGGGCTTTTCAAGCGACAGCAACTTCTCGTACCGCTTCAGGCAGATGACAGGACAGAGCCCCAGGGAATATCGCGAATCGAGCCCACTGCGTGCGATGGATGCAGACACAAGCATTCCAGAGGACTAGATCTCGTACGCCTCAGGCGATCCATCAAGCGCAAGCCACGCTGCCGCAAGCTCGACCCAGCGCGCCGCCTCGGCATTCACATCTTCTGGCTTGGATGCACTTGTCTCGTCTGCCAGTGCCATGTCGTGCACTCCCCTCTCGAAGAGATGGAACTCGCAGCTGACCTTTGCAAGCAGAAGCTGCTGCACAAACGCGGCTGTATCAGCCACGCACAGCATGTCATCCTCTGCCGTCTGTCACACGAAGGTGCGCGGCATATCGCTCCTCACATGCTGCGCGAGATCGAGCAGCTGGAAATCCTTGTCTGTGGGGTTATCCTTGCCAAAGATAGGCTCTTCGACGTTTCTAGTGGGTAGCGCATGCCAGCTTCTTCTGGGCCGTGAAGTCCAGGCGGCCCAGCCGGAGGAAGATTATCGTCCTGAAGCAGGCGATGCTCCTGAAGCCCTTGCAGCGCTGCGGACCGACTGGACGGCGGAGCTGGGCCCTTCCAGGAACGAGTCTGCGGAGCCCTCTTCCACCAGTTCAGGATTCCCTCCCGCTCCTTCCTGGGCGTCCTCGCCACGGCCTTCATCTCTGATGTGTTTTGTCACTGATAATCGTTACGGGGTTTGTCCTTCTCTTCTTCGCGACCAAAGGACAATACTCACTGTTGTGGGGACGGCGCGGTGGCTCGTGTTTAGTCTGACGCCCCAGGGCTGTCTTTTGCTTGAGTCGCCCCGCGCCATCCCGGTGACCCGAGGGCCGGCCATGACTTGATAGGAGCATGGGCGCGGCTGCCGGCCAGCATCTGCAGTATAGCGCTCTCGTCAGTGACGCGTCTGCCCGTTCCGAAGGCCACCCGAAACCTGAGGCAGGGAAGGGAGACGCATGAACGAGAACGGAACGGTCGCGGCCGGCCTGGACACGCACAGGGACACGCACGCCCTCTCTGCGTGATTGACCGAGTGGGCCGCGTCCTTAGGACCGGGACGTATAGCGCCGACGCCGCCGGGTACGACGAGATCGCATCGGCAATCGGCGAGCCCGGGGACTGCGCCGTCGTCGGAATCGAGGGGACCGGGTCGTACGGGGCGGGGGTCGCGAGGAGGCTCGCCGAGCTCGGGTACGATGTCGTCGAGGTCGTGAGGCCCAGGCGCGAGAAGCGCATGGCGGGGCGGGACAAGAACGACCCCGCCGACGCGGAGCGGGCGGCGCGCGACGCGCTCGCTGGCAGGGCCTCCGGGGCCCCGAAGGCCGGGAGCGGCTGGGTTGAGGCGCTCAGGTTCCGCATGGTCGCGCGGGAGACGGCCGTCGGCGAGTCGACCCGAGCCGCGAACTCGGTCCACGCGCTCGTGGTGACCGCTCCCGCGCCCGTCCGCGAGCGGCTCGCCGGCATGCGGACCCCGACGCTCATGAAGGAGCTGTCGCGCAGGCGCAGGGCGCGCGACGAGCTCGAGCGATCGCTCTGGGACTCCCTGCGTTCGCTCGCGCTCGCATGGAGGGCCGCGAAGGAGGCAGCCGCCGAGCAGGAGGCGGCGATGCGCTCCATCCTGGAGGCGAACGCGCCGGCGCTGCTCGACGTGAGCGGCTGCGGCGCCATAAGCGCCGCCAGGCTCGCCATAGCCGCGGGCGACAACCCGGAGAGGGTGTCGGGGGAGGCCGCGTTCGCGTCGCTTTGCGGGGCGTCGCCGATCGAAGCGTCCAGCGGCAAGGTCAAGCGCTACCGCCTGAACCGCGGCGGCGACCGACAGGCGAACCGCGCGCTCCACACCATCGCCCGCCAGCGCATGAGGCGCGACGACCGCACGAAGGCCTATGTCGAAAAGCGCACCAAGGAAGGCAAGAGCCGACGCGAGATAGAGCGCGTCCTCGTCCGCTACATCGCCCGCGAAGTCTATCGGGCCATCATGCACCCGATGAGCGCGAGCCGGGCTTCCAGTGAGGGGGCGGCCAGGTCGGCGAGGGCGGCGCGCGTGCGCATGGGGGTGACCCAGTCGCAGGCCGCGTCCGCGCTTGGGGTCGCCAGCGCTCGAATAAGCGAGCTCGAGAGATGCGTGCTCATCGACGAAACCCTCCTGCAGAGGTATCGAGGATGGCTTGAATCGATAGCTTCCGATGGGCGATGGAAATCTATTGAATCAACCCTTGACAGCAAATAGGAGCCTCAAGCAGAAGTGAACGGTAATATCACCAGGAATTGAACGCTGCAGGCACGGGAACCGGACATCCGGTGTTCAATTCCTGTGCCTGAATGCGCCGCAC
>NZ_JBEVTM010000031.1:0-18498 GCF_040884255.1 Olsenella sp. AGMB03486 | reverse complement strand
AGAGAGTATTTATTCCAAGTGGCAGCGGTTATCGCAGCATGTGTCGGTGGCATCTTTGCTTATCTAGGCGATGAGCCGAGTCGTATGAATTGTCTCTGGACCATGACCCTTTTTCTCGTCATCGCGTCTGCTCTAGATATTCTTGGCTGTATCTCAGGGCGGAAGGGTTAGGTTCTTCGGCATGTTGTGTGGGCGCAGATCCGGCATAGCGCCAGCTAGTAGTGCAGAAACGATGCAGATGTGGAAGAGGCGGCTCCGCTAGGGGCCGCCCTGCGCCGTCTTCCTCTAGATTTGACTTAGCGAAAGGTGCCCCGGACGTTATCAAAGACCTCTTATGGGAAGATTCTGTACTAGGTGCACAGGCTTGTGAAGATTGTTGTAGCTGTACCCGCCTCGAGGATATGTTGTAACTTTCAACAGATCCTCCGCAACGGCCTCGACGTAAAATGCGACCTCTATGCAACCGGTACCAGGCGCACCGGAGGCACTTCGGCTGTGCTACAGAAAGCTATGGGCGCGTGTTGCGCTGCCGTTCAGATATATAGAAGATACCGTCTGCCGTCATCTGTGACGGCTTCCAGAGCTTCCGGAAAAGATATCTTCAAAGCAAGATACATAATACGAATGGATACCATTATGAAATCAGAGCTTCATAATACAAGAAGGCCGCGTGATGCCATTTAGCTCGTGCGGCGTCACTACATGGCGCCGCCGTTCATATCGTCCGACTCCATGAAGCGCGATAGAGGATGGTCTTCATGAAAAAGAATTTGTTTTGGATAGTTCTTCTGATTGGGTTTGGCATTGTAGTCTGCGTATGTCCTGTCCGAGCGTTGGCGAGCCCTCAAGGCGAAATAGTTTCTCATGAGGAATATATATCAGCAATAGTGCAAGAGCTTGATAAGGATGGCGGTACGACAAGAGTCGTCTATGATGATAATTCATCACTCATCACTCAGGATATGCTCGAGGAGTCGTTGAATGAGATTCGCAAGGCTGCAGCTGAGCGGAGCTTTGCTGAAATGGAGTCTGCAACATCCCTATCGGTGCCCACAGAGCCATCCGTTCTTCGTCGTGCCCCGATGATTGTTACCCAGAACTTCGATTACACTGAAAACCAATACTTTGGCCCAGGTATGGCAGGGCTAACGCTTCGGGTGAATGGCACATATGATGCACAGTATGGCTCAACAATTTCCCTGAACTCTGTGACCTCATTTCATTCAGGTACATCAATCAATTATGCAGGCTGGACGCAGCTCGGTGCAAGTGGCTCACGCAGCTCAAAATCGTTCTTCGGCACGGCCAATGGCATAATGTCGTTCGCTTGGACCGAACCAAATACAGGTATACAGATTGAGCATAGTACCGAGCGTTCTATATCCCATACCTGGTATTTGTAGCAGTGTGACCTGCAGATCTGTTATACAGATGAGACATCTTGAGGAGAGGCCATGAACATCTATGCAGCAACAGTCATGTCGTTCGGAGTTATCAGCGGCATCGTCCAGCTTGTAGCAAATATCCTCATCATCATTGTCTGCATGCGCTGGCTGAAAGAACGGAAAAGCAAGTGAGGTCTGCGGCTATGCGGCTAGCATGCCCTGTCCGGATGTCCGCCCCAGTATGGCCAGCGAATTGGGCTGGAGATGCTGGTATCTGCCGCAGGTGGAACCGATGGAAAGAATCCAGGATGGAGCGGAAGCTTCCCGGAGAGGGCCTGCCTTGCTGGATGCATTGAAGTGTCTGGTCCTCTGATGCCCCTGCATGAAAAAGCCTCCCATTTCCGGATGAGGAAATGGGAGGCTATCTGGCGTGAATCTGGTATCGAAACTTTTTCTACTGGGCGAGCGGAAGTGCACGGTCGATGCGGGCAAGTGCCATGTCCTTGCCCATGAGCTCAAGGGACTCTCCAAGCGGAGGGGAGACCATGTTGCCGCAGACAGCGACGCGGAGGGCTCCGTAGAACTTGCGCTTGTTCGTGCCGAGCTGCTCGGGCAGAGGCTCGAGCGCAGCGTCGATATCATCGGCCTTCCAGGAGTCGAGGGCGGCAAGGGCTGCACGGGCACCCTCGAGGTAGGACTTCGTATCCGGCTTCGAGATGTTCTTCTGGACGCTTTTCTCGTCGAGCGGAAGATCTTCTCCCTCATAGAGGAAGCGGCTCTTCTCCACGACATCAGGCGTCACGGTCGTGCGCGGCTTCAGGATCGAGGCAAGCAGCTCATACCAGGCCTCGTCGTGAAGAGGCGTCTCCGGCTCGAGGCCTGCCTTCTGAAGCTCCGGCAGAAGCACGGTCTCTGCGAACTCCGCATCACTCATTGCCATAAGGTACGTCTGGTTGATGGAGTCGAGCTTCTTCGGGTCGAAGGTAGCGGGGTTCTTGCTCACATGCTCGAGCGAGAACGTCTTGGCAAGGACGTCCCTCGGCACGATCGTCGTCTCGCCGTCAGGAGACCAGCCCAGAAGCGCCAGATAGTTCACGAAGGCATCGGAGAGGTATCCCGCATCGCGGTACTCCTCGACCGACGTTGCGCCATGGCGCTTGGAGAGCTTCTTGCCGTCGGGACCCAGGATCATCGAGATATGGGCGAAGGTGGGAACCGGTGCTCCCAGGGCCTCGTAGACCATGATCTGGCGCGGCGTGTTCGACAGATGGTCGTCGCCCCTGATGACATGGGTGATGCCCATCATGGAGTCATCGACGACGGTCGCGAAGTTGTAGGTCGGCGTGCCATCGGAGCGGAAGATGATGAAGTCGTCGAGCTCCTTCGCATCGAACACGACATCTCCGTGCACGGCGTCGTGCACGACCACGTCTCCGCGGTCAAGAGGCACCTTGATGCGGATCGTGTGGGGCTCGCCGGCATTGACCCTGGCCTGTGCCTCTGCAGGGTCGATGTTCCTGCAGGTGCGCTGGTATCCCTGGAAGGGGTCCTTGCGCTCCTGTGCCTTGCGCTTGTCCTCTGCGAGCTTCTCGGGCGTGCAGAAGCAGTAGTAGGCGTTGCCGGACTTCACGAGATCCTCTGCAGCCTTGCGGTAGAGATCCATGCGGTCGGTCTGCTTGTAGGGGCCGAAGTCGCCGCCGACCTCGGGACCTTCGTCCCAGTCAAGCCCCAGCCACTTCATGGCGCGGAGGATGATCTGGGTGTTCTCCTCGGTGGAGCGGGTCGGATCGGTGTCGTCGATTCTCAGGATGAACGTGCCATGGTTGGCACGGGCGAATGCCCAGTTGAAGATTGCGGTGCGGGCGCCGCCGACATGGAGCTTGCCGGTGGGCGAGGGCGCGAAGCGCACACGGACGGGACGGTCTTGATCTGCCACAGAATTGCCTCTCGACAGGGGCCCGATTGGGCCCATATGTACATGGTTAGCGCATTCAGTATAGACGCTAGAGATGCGTCTACATCAACTTCGTGCTTTCGAGCTTCTCCTCGAGCCAGTGGTTGAGATGGATCACCGGGCGCCTCAGGATGAGGCCCAGGAGGAGGGCAGGGATGATGAAGCAGGCAAGGCGCAGCATGCAGAACCAGTAGTCGTTCTGGTAGATGCCGGCTATGCAGGCGCGCATCGCATCCTCACCGTGGACGAAGGGCAGGAACGGATAAAGCTTCTGGAAGACGCCCGGGAGCATCTCCTTCGGGAAGGTGCCACCCGAACCTGCAACCTGGATGACCATGAGGACAACGGCGATGGCCTTGCCGACGTCTCCGAACGAGGCCGTGAGTGCGTAGATGATGTTGATGAAGATGAAGGACTCGAGCCAGCCCGTAAGGAAGAAGAGCACGGGGTGCTGGCACTGCACGCCCAAAAACCACAGGTCGCCGGCAATGACAAGGGTCGACTGGAAGAAGCCGATGATCAGGAAGAAGATGATGCGGCCGATGTAGCAGTCGGTCGGACGGGCATGGATTTTCTTCAGGAACCGGTCGGAAGGCGCTGTCTTCACAAGGGCGCAGAGCACGACGCCGCCGATCCAGATGGCCAGGGTGGAATAGAACGGTGCCATGCCGGAGCCGTTGTTTGCAACGGCGAAGACGGCTGTGCGGTCCATGGAGACCGGTGTCGAGATGAAGCTCGCGAGGTCTTCGGTGTTGGCGGAAAGGATGGTCCTCAGCTGGTCGAGGTCGCCCGAATCGAGGGCATCCTGGATCTGCGTATGGATATCGCCGAGCTTGGCTGCTGCGCCGTCGAGCTGGTCTGCGGCATCGAGAAGCGAGCCCTGCACATCGCCCATGCTCTTGGAGGCGGTGGCTGCCGTGTCCTTGAGGGAGGAGCTCACATTGTCGAGCTGCGTCTTCATTGCGTCAGCCTTGGAGGCGGCATCCTGAAGCGAGCTGTTCATGTCCGAAAGCGACGAGCGCAGACCCTGCTCGTAGTCGGAGGAGATGTTTGTGATGCTCGTCTTCGCCTGGTCCACAAGACCGTCGAGCGTCGTTCTTGCGTCGGAGGCAGAAGACTGGGTGTTCTGGATATCGGAGATAGCCTTCGCAAGCCCGTCGTCGAGCTGCTTGGCATCATCCAGAGCCTGCTTGACCTTCGCGTTCAGACCCTCGATCTCGACTGTGTAGCTGTTCACAATCTCCCACTCGGAGCTGCCGATTTCGAACTGGTCGCGGTATTCCTTCGTGATCGCGTCGGTGCCATTCATCGAGTCATAGAGATCCTGTAGCTTTGCAACACGGGAATCGACTGTGCCCTTTGCCTGCGTAAGGGCATCGACAAGCTGGTCCGTGTGCCCAGCTGCGGCATCGAAGGCCTTATCGAGTGCGCTCTTCACATTGTCGAAGTCGGAGGCGGAGTTTGCGAACGAGTCGTTGATGGAAGACGTCGCTCCGTCGAGCGCATCGGAGAGGCTTTGGACACCGTCTGTGCCAGAGCGGAGCATGCCTGAAGCATCGAGTGCCGAGGAGAGGGTGCCCGAGCCATCGGAGTCGAGCTGGTCCAGAAGCTGGGAGGCTGAGCCTGAGATGGCAGCATAGGAGCGGAGGTTTCCGGATGTATCGCTCAGGCGCTTCTGCGTCTGTGCCAGGGCAGAATCGAGCTGCGTTGCCAGCGTCCGGACATCGTCCGAATTGAGGTAGTTTCCTACCTGGTCGAGGACGCCTGCAGCTGCGCTTGTGAGCGAGCTGGCAAATGACTGGTTGATGTCCTTCTGCACGGCAGCAGATGCCTTGTCCGTGACGATGGCGGCAATAGCGTTGGCCTTCTCGTTCTGGTAGAAGTAGACCTCCGGCTTGTCTGTGCTGTCGGCGAAGTAGGTGAGCATGCGCTCTGAGAAGTCGGCGGGGATGACGACAGCAGCATAGTAGGTGCCGCTCTTCACGCCTTCGACAGCCTCGTCCTCTGAGTCGACAATCGTGTAGCCGATGCTCTTCGAGGCTTTGAGCTCGCTTTCCGTGCGCTCGCCGAGATTCACATCGACGGGGATGAGATCGCTTGTGTAGCCTTCGTCGAGGTTCACGACGGCGACCTTGAGGTTGGCCGTGTTCTTGTAGGGGTCCCACGAACCCCAGATGTTGAACCAGGCATAGAAGCTGGGGATGACGATCATGCCGACGCAGACGACGAGGGAGATCACGTTCTTGAACACGTTATGCGCATCATAGGCTGCGACCTTCATGAACCTAGGCACGGCGATCATCTCCCTTCGTGTGCGAGGAGGGCAGGTGCATGGTGATGGTCTGCTCGACCTCGATTGGCCTTTCTGTGTTCTTGGCGGCATCTGCCTTCCTGGCTGCCTCTGCGCGTTCATGCACGAGCTTCCTGAGCTTCGCTCTCGGCATGATCAGCGTGCGGCCGCGCTCAAGGATGCTCGTCTTGTCCGTATCGTCTGCGACGCCGCGTTGGACATCGAGGCCATGCGTGCCGATGTTGCGGGAGAGCTTCAGGCTCTCGATCGGCGAGAACGTGAACATCTCCTGCTTCAGGTTGTCGTCGAGGAGCTGGTAGAGCTCTTCGCTTGACATGTTCGCGATGCGGGTCTTCTCGGAGACGCGGCTGTGCAGGTACTCGACGACGATGAGATAGGTGCACACGACGATGAGCGAGATGATCCAGCAGGTGATTGTAATCATGCGGAAGGGCAGGATGAACATGAGGGCCAGAAGGACGAGCGGCACCCAGAGCAGCGCGAGGAAGCCGCGCTTGATATAGGTTGGGTAGCGGAGCTCGAAGTTCGCGACACGCTCGCCGAAGACCTTGCGGTATTCCTTCGAGTTGCCGAGTGCCTTGATGATCGTGGAGAGGCGGAAGTGGACCTCGGGCAGGCCATCGCGCTCTGTGACCATGAGGTCGGTCTCGGCAAGCTTGCGGTCGAAGAGGGCGTTGATGTTGAGAAGGTGGCGCCTGAGACCCACGCCGATGACAAGGGAGGGGATGACATAGAGGAGAAGGATGAAGATGTCGTAGGCGAAGTATCCGTCGTAGAAGCCGGCTATGGCTTCGCGCATCGCATTGATGCCATACGTGAAGGGAAGCCAGGGGTTAAGGGCCTGGAAGAAGCCGGGCATCATCTGGATCGGGTAGGTGCCCGAAGAGCCTGGGATCTGCACGACGATGAGAAGGACGCCTATTGCCTTGCCGATGTGCTTGAAGGCGATCGAGAGCGCATAGATGATGCTGACATAGACGAAGGATTCGACGAGGCCTGCGAAGACGAAGGCAGCAGGCGAGAGGCACTGGATGCCGAGGCAGAGGTCTCCTATGCAGCAGCAGAGCGCCTGGACGATGCCGAGAAGGTTCAGCAGGAGCCAGCGGCCGAAGTAGCCCTGCCAGGGCTTGAAGTCACCGATCCCCTCATGGTCGACCTCGAGCTTGTAGATGGCAACGAGGACGAAGCCGCCGACCCAGAGCGCGAGGTTCGTATAGAACGGCGTGACGCCGGATCCGTAGTTCATGACGGGGTAGATGGACTTGTCGACGATGTTCACAGGGGAGCCGAGATAGTCGCCGAGGCTTTCCGGGTCGATGTCCATGAGCTTCGAGAGCTGCTCCACGATATCGGCGGAGGCGATCGTGTCGATGTCTCCCGCAAGGACGCCGAGGTCGCTCTTGGCCGTGGCGACAGAGTCCTTCGTGCTGTCGAGGACCGAGGTCGTCTGGTCAAGCGTCGTCTCGAGCTGCTGGAGCTGGGCGGTTGTCTGGTCGACAATCGGCGTCACGGCGTCGAGCGTCGAGGCAAGCTGGTTGCCGACATCGGAGAACGAGTCGAGCGCAGAGTCGAGTGCCGGCATGGTCTGGGACTGAAGGTCTGAGTCGAGGTTCTGGAGCCCTGTCGCGGAATCCTGGATGGCGGTGTTCACGGATGAGGAGAGGTCCGTTGCAATCACCGTGTCGTTCTTGATGGAGTCGGAGAGGTCCTGGAGCTTCTGGATGCGGGCGGTCTGGTCGTCGACGAGCGTCTGGAGCTTGTCGATTTGGGCATCGAGCTTTGCGAGGACCTGGTCCCTGATGTCTGAGGTCACGCTGTCAGGAAGCGAGAGCGCTGCAATCCTGTCGCGGATGGACTTCACGCGGTTCAGCACGGACTGCGTCTGGGTGTTTGCATCCTCGAGGACAGAGAGCGCGTTGTCGACCTTGCCCTGCGCACGCTCGATACCGGCTGCGGCATCGGCGATGGAGACATTCGCATTCGTCGAGAGGGAAGAGATCGTGCCGGCACCATTCAAGAGCGAGTTTCCGAGCTGCTGGTTCAAGGTGCGGGCCTGAGAGCGGGTATTGGTCAGGGTGCCGAGTGCAGATCTCAGAGACGTGGCGGCATCGGCTGCTCCCGAGTCGGCGTCTGCGAGCATGGAGACGGCAGAGTCGAGCGCATCCTTCGAGGTGCCGATCGTCGTCTGGGCATCTGTCAGGTCCTGGTCGAGCCCGTCAAGAAGCCCCTGCGCATCGCGGACGTCCTGCGCGACGGTATGGGAGCCGTCGACGACCGTATCCTTCGCTTTGCCTGCGGCATCAGCGATCTTCTCTCCGACGACCTTGCCGACCGTCTCGACGAAGGTCGCATCGATCTGGGTCTCGATCGTCGAGGCGCCGGTATCGGTCACCTTCGGGGCGACCGCATTGGCCTTCTCGTTTGCGTAGTACTGGATGTGCGCCTTGTCGGTCTTTCCGTCAAGGACACCTGCGAGCGTGCTCGTGAAGTCTGAAGGGATGACGATGGCAGCATAGTAGGTGCCGGACTTCACGCCGTCCATTGCTGTGTCCTCATCGACGAACTTCCAGCCGAGCTGGGTGTTCTCGCTGAGCTCGTCCACGACCATATCTCCTGCATCGATGTAGCCCATGCCGGAGATGTCGGCGCCGGCATCCTCATTGACGATAGCGATTGCAATGTCGCTCGTGTTCTTGTAGGGATCCCAGTTGGCGATGATGTTGAACCATGCATAGAGCGAAGGCAGCACGCAGACACCGAGCGCCACGATGACGGCAGCAGGGTTATGAATGAGCCGTTTGAGATCACGAAAGAAGATAGCGAAAACGGTCTTCAAGAGGGCCTCCAGTGATTTCGGTACCTCACTTGCAGGAAAGATTCAAAAATGTACACGCTACACTATTGCACAAAAGCGCCTGTTCCTATCACCCTTTTTGAAATACGGTCAAAAATATCTGTCTATGGTGCTACACTTTACGCAAATTGCATGCCCGCCTAAGCGGGAAGAAAGGACCTTACGAATGGCAGAAGCAGGCGAACAGTCGAAGCATGATGCAGTATCTGCTACGGCTACAGCAGCGATAGAGGTCCACGAAGCGATCCAGAAGAAGCTGCAGTCACAGAAGAAGCAGCTGAAGACCGCAGGCTCGCGCATGAAGACACGCAAGAGCACCAGGACACGCCAACGCATCATCGATGCCGCCAAGGAGATCATCGACGAGAAGGGCACGACGAACTTCCAGATGAGCGAAGTCGCCACGCGCTGCAACATGTCGAAGGGCGCCCTCTACTATTACTTCAAGGACCGCTCGCAGATCGTCTCCATCGTGAACGAAGAGATCGGCCAGGGCATCATCTCCGCTGTTGAAGACATCAGCTCGCATGAATCGTCTGCCGTCGATGCGCTGCAGGACATCTGCGAGTCCTTCGCAATTGCGCTCTCCGGCAACCGTGCAGGCTTCGGAGCGCTTTTGGGCGAGTTCATGCACCGTGGCTATGACTCTGTCAACGGCCTGGATAATCGGTACGGCAAGCTTGCAGCGCTGACCGAATCTCTGATCGAGCGTGGCAAGAAGGAAGGGGCGGTCGATCCCGAGGTCAATACATCGCTTGTCGCGAACAGCCTGATCGGCATGTTCATGTTCGCCGCCGCTTCCTATCTTGGCCAGGAGGATCTCATGGATACATCTGAGCTCTCGAGCCAGCTCATGGGCATCGTGCTCGAAGGCATCGGCACCAAGCAGGGGGTCCAGAGCGCCTGTCAGGATCTTTGCTGAAATTTTTTGAATTTCATTCAAAAAAGACCGCTCTGACTATTTACAGCACTGCGAAAGTGGCATATCGTACGTGCCAGCTCGTCAAGAGGCATTCGAAAGGATGCACAGAGCCGAGGGACCGAGCCCTATGACGCTCCGGCAACCCGCCCGCAAGGGAAGGGTGCCAATTCTCGGCAGGCTCAAAGGCCTGGAAGACGGGGGCATACGTGTCTTGTGCACAGAGTCCCTGGGTAAGGTACAGGGGCTCTGTTTTTTATGAGCGCCTGTGCGAAGACGTTCAGAGAAGGTTGGTTATGTCTCACAAGAACTACCTCTTCACCTCGGAATCAGTGACCGAGGGCCATCCTGACAAGATGTGCGACCAGATTTCCGACGCAATCGTCGATGCCATCTTCGCGAAGGAGGCAAAGCTCCAGGAGCAGGGCTACGTCGACTCCGACGGCCAGGCTGCCAATGTCGACAACGTCCGCTGCGCCATCGAGACCTTCACGACGACCGGCACCATCGTCGTCATGGGCGAGGTCCGCACCGAGGCCTACGTCGACGTGCAGAAGATTGTCCGCGACACGGTAGCCAAGATCGGCTATACGCGCGCCAAGTATGGCTTTGACGCCGAGACCTGCGGTGTCATGAACCTCATCCACTCCCAGTCGCCCGATATCGCCCAGGGCGTCGACGGCACGTTCGCACGCGCCAATGACCAGGACGAGATCGACAAGATTGGTGCTGGCGACCAGGGCATGATGTTCGGCTACGCCTCTGACGAGACCGACGTGCTCATGCCGATGCCAATCTACCTTGCACAGCGTCTCGCAGAGAAGCTTGCCGAGGTCAGGAAGGCCGGCTCCCTCACGTATCTGCGCCCGGATGGCAAGACGCAGGTGACCGTGCGCTACGAGGACGACAAGCCGGTCGAGGTCACGGCCATCGTCGTCTCCACGCAGCATGCCGCTGACGTGAAGCTCGCCCAGGTCCGCGAGGATATGATCGAGTTCGTGATTCGCCCGGTCCTCGACGAGGTCGGCATCAAGTGGCAATCCGCCAAGATCTATGTGAATCCGACCGGACGCTTCGTTGTCGGAGGCCCGATGGGCGACACCGGCCTGACCGGCCGCAAGATCATCGTCGACACCTACGGCGGCATGGGCCGTCACGGCGGCGGCGCCTTCTCTGGCAAGGACCCCACCAAGGTCGACCGTTCTGCTGCCTACGCTGCACGCTGGGTTGCCAAGAACATCGTCGCTGCGGGCCTTGCCCACAAGTGCGAGATCCAGCTTGCCTACGCTATCGGCGTTCCCCAGCCGCTCTCCATCATGGTCGATACCTTCGGTACCGGCTCTGTGGACGATGAGGTGCTCGCACGCGCTGTCGAGAAGGTCTTCGACCTTCGTCCCGGCGCCATCATCCGCGACCTCAAGCTCCGTCGTCCGATCTACCAGAAGACCGCAGCCTATGGCCACTTCGGCCGCAAGGACCCGGACTTCACGTGGGAAGCAACGAACCGCACAGACGAGCTCAAGGCAGCCGTTGCAGAGCTTGCATAGCATCATCTGATATCTGTCAGGGCGAAGGAGCCAGGGGAGCGCATCCCCTGGCTCCTTTCTTATGACGCGCATCCAGCCGTGTGCCTTTTGCTGTTCCAGCTATTCAGCGATCGCCGTAATGTGACTGATATTGAGCGATTTCAAGGTCTATGCCAACGATTCGATATACAAGCCGGTTCTTGCTGTCAATACGGCGAGACCACCATCAAGGGGGATCTCCACGCAGCTGCTCTGGCTTGCCGATCCCTTGTGCACATCCGTTTCGTTCAATGTCCTTGACAAGGGCATTGATGCGCTTCAGCGTCTTCTTGTCCTGCGTTTCCCAGGCAACGTAGTCTTCACAAGCCTCTGGTGCCCAGACCTTATTCAGCTTCATCGGGCTCCTTCAGGTCATGCGGATGACCGCGGCCAGCATCGAGCGATGCAATGGAGGCCCTGAGATGGGCCATGTTCTCATCCGAATAGAACGGGTCTACAGATACTTCGAAGGGTATGCGGTGCTCCCGTGCAACCTTCTTTGCATAGATCACGAATGCTGTCGTCATGCTCATGCCAAGCTCTCGGAAGGGAACCTTCCTGGCAAAGTGCATCGATTGTCTGCGGGGCGAAGAAGCCAGGAGAGCGGAGTGCATCCTCTGGCTCCCTCTTCGCTGAGATAAGATGGAGCACAAAAGGGCCATCTAGCCTATACGGTACGATGCCTTGAAGGGGGAGATATCCATGAGCCTTGCGGTTGCATGGGTGGGCTATGCGCTCGTGGCTGCCATCATCATCGGTATCGTTCTTGCAATCATCGGCAAGGCCAAGAGGCCGCATCGTCCCGTGCCGCGAGCGTCCGGAAAGGACCCGGAAGCAGATGAGACGCTCCGGCAGATGATGCTCGACGATATCGCTGCGCATCAGGAAGGGCCAGACGGCGGGAAGAGCTAGCCTTGCAGAATGTGCTGGCTCCATGTTCCGGCGTGCTGCAAGATTGCCTGCTATGAGACAATGAGGCTGAGATGCGCCGGAGACGTTTGAAAGGCAGATATATCCATGTGGTTTGCTGATGTAGCACTCGATATCCCGACAAGGGCGCTCGATGGCTGCTTCAGCTATGCCGTGCCGCCTGAGGTTGCGGCCTCCTTCGGAGAAGATCCCGATGCAGTGAGATCGGGCCTTGTCGGGATGACCGTCCTCGTCCCGTTCTCGGGCAGGAAGGCCATAGGCTACATCCTGGGTGCCTCTGAAGAACCGCCGCGTGGCCTTGATGCCGGCAAGCTCAAGATGTTCGAGCAGGTGCTGGCGCCTTCTGCCTTCGATGAGGTGTCGGCGGGGCTCATCCGCTGGATCAAGGAGGGCTATGCCTCGACCCTGGCCGATGCGGTGCATCCGTTCCTGGCACCGGGACAGGCCGTGCGCGTCAGGAAGAACGATCAGACGGGCCATTGGGAGCTTGTCCAGCATGCTGCAGGGCCGCGCGATGTGCGCTGGGCAGAGCTTGCACCGGATGCCGCCGCCTTCGTGCCGCGTGCCAACGCCTCGAAGCAGAAAGGGGTCCTGAAAGCCCTCTCTGAAGGTCCCTGCCGTGTCGCCGAGCTCGAGGCGCTCCTGCCGGGAGCCTCTTCTGCCATCCGCACGCTTGCCTCAAAAGGTGTTGTCCGCATCTTCCAGGAGCGTGAGCTCAGAGAGCTTGAGGAGACGACGCTCTCCTCTGCCTCGGCCAAGCGGCCCGAGCATCTGACAGAAGGGCAGAAGAAAGCCCTTTCTGTCATCGCAGCAGCTCAGGCCAAAGGTGCAGGAGATGTTGTCCTCATCGACGGCGTCACAGGTTCGGGCAAGACCGAGGTCTATCTCGAGGCCATCGAGAAGACGCTCGCAGAGGGGCATTCTGCCATCGTCCTTGTGCCTGAGATCTCGCTCACGGCACAGACCGTGGGACGCTTCCGTTCCCGCTTTGGCGACAAGGTGGCAGTCCTCCATTCGCGGCTCTCGCAGGGAGAGCGATACGACCAGTGGGACCTTGCCCGGAAAGGGATTGCACAGGTCGTTGTCGGTGCCCGCTCAGCGCTCTTCGCCCCAGTCCATGATCTGGGCCTTCTCATCATCGACGAGGAGCACGAGGCTTCCTACAAGCAGGATTCGGCTCCGCGCTACCATGCCCGCGAGGTCGCCGCAGAGCTTGCAAAGAGAAGGGGAGCGGCGCTCGTCCTGGGCTCTGCCACACCTTCGCTCGAGAGCCTGTGGCGCTGCCGGGAAGGAAGCTTCCGCGGAGCCCAATGGACAAGGGTCGAGATGCCGGAGCGCCCGGGCACAGCAGAGCTTCCGGCTGTCCAGATCGTCGATATGGCAAGCCAGTTCTCGCACGGAAACAAGTCGATCTTCTCTGAGCCTCTCCAGGAGGCGCTCGATCAGGTCGCAGAGAAGAAGCAGAAGGCAGTCCTTCTTCTGAATCGCCGCGGCTTTGCGAACTTCCTCATGTGCCGCGAGTGCGGCTGTGTGCCGGAGTGTCCGCACTGCGCGACGGCGCTTACCTACCACGAGCGGACGCATTCGCTCATGTGCCACAGCTGCGGCAGGAGCTGGCCCATCAAGGCCTATCCCGACCCGACAACGCGCTGCCCGAACTGCGGATCGCGCTATCTTGCACAGTTCGGTGTCGGGACGCAGCGTGTCGAAGACGAGCTCAGAGCGCTTCTTCCGGACAATGTCACCGTCGTGCGGATGGATGCCGACACGACGAAGGCCAAAGGAGCGCATGAGGCGCTCCTGGAGGAGTTCGACAATGCGGAATGTGCCGTGCTTGTGGGAACCCAGATGATTGCAAAGGGGCTGGACTTCCCCGAGGTCACCCTCGCTGCTGTCATCAATGCGGATACGACCCTGAAGCTGCCGGACTTCCGTGCAGCCGAGCGCACCTACGACCTTCTTGAGCAGGTGGCAGGACGTGCTGGCAGAGGCGAGGATCCAGGAAAGGTCATCATCCAGACCTACTGGGCAACGCATCCTGCCATCGAGGCAGTGCGTACCCACGACAAGGAGACTTTTGTCGAGTGCGAGCTCGAGGCACGTTCCGAGGCCCACTATCCGCCATTCTCAAGGCTCTCGAACATCGTGCTCTGGGGCAAGGATGCCCGCCAGGTGCGCGAGCTCAGCATCGAGTGCGCCGAAGCGGTGAGGAAGAAGATCGGATCTCAATCGGGCTGGGAGGTGCTTGGCCCTGCCGACTGCGTGAAGGCAAAGGTCGAGGACCGCTTCCGCCGCCATGTGCTCGTGAAGTCGCCGGTCGAGGCAGATGCCGGAAGGCTTCTCGCAGATGCCGTTGCCAGCTTGCGGAAACCGCATGGAGTCAGCCTTGCTATCGATATCGATGCCTACGACCTCATCTGAGAGCTGGGTACTATAGAGGATTGTAAAGACAAGCCAGAGCAGCAGCTGCTGCTCCCGACCATAAGGAGAATCATGGCTAGCAAGAAGCAAGAGGAGCTGCTTGAAGATATCGTGCTCTCGCCCGACCCAAGGCTCGAGGAGGAGTGCGCACCGCTCACGGAAGAGGAGATCGTGAGCCCTGAGACGAAGAAGCTTGCCGAGCGCATGCTCGACGACATGTACGCTGCAGATGGCTGCGGCCTTGCCGGTCCCCAGATCGGCGTCATGAAGCAGATCGTCGTGATCGATGTCGACTATGTCGGCAAGAAGAGGAACCCCTACGTCCTTCTCAATCCCAAGGTCATCACGGCCGATGGCCCGATGAGGAGCTACAGCGAAGGATGCCTCTCCTTCCCGGGCATCTCGGTCGATGTGGAGCGTCCGTCCCATGTGATCGTCCATGCCTACAACCTCGACGGCGAGCTCATGCAGTACGAGGCAGAAGGAGACCTTCTTGCCGTGTGCCTGCAGCATGAGATTGACCATGTCCACGGCATCACGATGGTCGATCATCTCTCGCCGATGAAGAAGGTCAAGGCCCTTCGTGCCTACAACGAGGCACTGGCCAATGGCGCCCGTCCGGGCGATGTGGCGGAGTGATCGGCATGCGCATCATCTTCATGGGCACCCCCGATTTCGCGGTGCCATCGCTTGCGGCCCTCGATGAGGCGTTCGACGTCGTCGAGGTCGTGACAAGGCCTGATGCTGTGCGCTCGCGCGGCAAGAAGCTGGAGCCCTCTGCTGTGAAGGCAGAGGCTGCACAGCTCGGCCTCCCGGTCCTTGAGGCCAAGCGGATGACAGAAGAGACCATTGAGCACTTCAGGTCCCTTTCCCCTGACATCATCGTCGTCGCTGCCTTCGGCTGCATCCTGCCGGATGCAGTGCTCACGCTTGCACCTCTCGGATGCATCAATGTACATGCATCGCTCTTGCCGCGCTGGCGTGGCGCCGCCCCGATCCAGCGTGCGATCCTCGCAGGAGATGAGCGTGCCGGCATCTCGATCATGAAGCTCGTGCACGACCTCGATGCAGGCGACTATTGCCGCCAGGCATCCGTGCCCGTGGGCACGATGGGCGACATGGAGCTCACGCAGGCCCTTGGCGAGCTTGGCGCGAGAGAGCTCGTGCCTGCCCTCAAGGAGATCGAAGCGGGGACTGCTCAGTGGACGAAGCAGGACGAGAGCCTTGTGACGTTCGCCCCGAAGGTCACGAAGGCAGAGATGCGTCTCGATCCGGCAGACTCTGCTGCCCAGAACCTCCATCGCGTCCAGGCCTCGAGCGATGCAGCGCCGGCACGTCTCACGGTGTCCGGCAAGGGTCTGCGCATCATGAAGGCAGAGCCGGCAGATGCTCCTGTGGCTCAGGGCAAGGTGGAGCTTGCCGGCGGCAAGGTGCTCTTCGGCTGCGCCGAGGGTGCCTTTGCAGCGCTCTCCGTGAAGCCTGATGGCAAGCGCGAGATGGAGGCCTCTGCCTGGGCACGTGGCCAGCATGCAGATGAGCTCACCTGGGAGCATCTCTCGTGACAGGCAGGAAGACGAAGCTCTCTCGTGCCCGTGCAGCAGCGCTCTCGCTTGTCTCTGAGCAGAGGAGGCGCTCTGCACGCCTGCGCGACCTCATGCGCACCTCTCCTGTGCTCGAGAAGCTCTCGCCTGAGGACCGGGCGCTCGCTTCGAGGCTGGCGCTTGGCTGCGTCCAGACAAGAGGTGCGCTCGATGCTGCCATCTCTTCGCATCTCTCCCGCAAAGGGCATCTCGAGCCCAAGGTGAAAGATGCCCTGGCGCTTTCTGCCTTCGAGCTCCTGTTCATGAAGACGCCGGCTGCCGTTGCCGTGAGCCAGGGCGTCGAGCTTGTGCGCTCCCAGAGCCCCAAGGCAGCAGGGCTTGCCAATGCGGTCCTCCACCGCATCCTCGAAGAGGATGTGCCGGCCTGCCATGAAGCGCAGACAAAGCTTGCGGATGCACCGGAGGCGGCAAAGGCAGAAGATCTGGCATGTGCCACAGGCCAGCCTGTATGGCTCTGCGAAAGGATCGCTTCCTCTCTTGGCATGCCTCAGGCCATCTTGGCGCTTTCCTCTCTCGCGGAGCCGGCACCGGTCTATGTAGCCGCAAATCTCGGCGTGACCGATGCCTCTGCGCTTGAGCGGAAGCTCACGGAGGCAGGCCTTGCCCCGGAGGCACGGGGCCTGCCAGGCGCTTTCGAGCTCAGGCACCCGCAGAAGCTCTTCGCTTCGGGCCTTGTCGGTGCGGTCTCAGCCGTGCCGGCAGATCTTTCCGCCCAGGAGGTTGCGCTCATCGCGGCGCCGCGTCCAGGCGAGAGCATGCTCGAGATCGGACAGGGAAGGGGCACGAAGACGCTCCTTCTGCTCTCGGCGCAGAAGATGCTGGCAGAACGCGAGGGCGTGAAGGCAGACAAGACGCGCTACGTCGCGCTCGATTCCGAGGAGTTCAAGACGAAGCTTGCCCAAGAACGCCTTGCCAAGGGCGGCTGGGATGGACGCGCGAGCTGTATCGCGTTCGATGGGACAAAACTCGGCGAGGAAAGGAATCTCCCGCAGGAGCTGTCCGGAACATTCGACGCGGTCTTCGTCGATGTACCGTGCTCAGGCACCGGTACCCTCCGCCGCCATCCCGAGATCTCCTGGTCGCTCGAGCCTTCAGCTGTTGATGCGGAGGGTGCAGAAGGGCTGCCGCAGCTCCAGCTCGCGCTTCTTGCGGCTGCGGCAGCCAAGGTCGCGCCCCACGGCAGGCTCGTCTATGCGACCTGCTCGGTGCTCCGCGAAGAGGACGAGGATATCGTCTCGCGCTTCCTCAGCTGCGAAGCAGGTGCGGGCTTTGCGGTCGAGGATGTGCGCAAGGCACCGGCATTGGTGCTCTGGCCTGAAGCGCAGGATGCGCTTCCTGTCACCGACGAGGGCTTCTTCCGATCGAGCCCTCTGCTCGGAGGGCCCGACGGGCACTTCTGCTGCGTCCTCAGGAGGAAGTAGCAAAGAGCAAGGAATCAGACAGATATGCCTCCCGCATCCAGCAATGGAAGCGGGAGGCATAAACATATTGAGGCAAAGAAAAAGCACGGCATCTGCCGTGCTCCATCTTTATCTATGACAGGATCGAACTACTTCTTGTCTCTCTGGTCGGTGTTGTAGAAGCCTGAGCCTTTGAAGTTGATGCCGTACGGCTCGAAGACCTGCTGTGCCTCATGGCCGCACTTCGGGCAGCTTACCTTCGGATGGGCGGACATGGGATGCTCCACCTCAAACGTTGTGCCGCATGCCGGACATTTATAATCATAGCGAGCCATCTGTATGCCTCCGTCGTATTCAGATATAGGATGCAGGATGTACCTGCACACGAGCCAGCAGGATTAACTGTACCCAATAGCTGGCATTTGTGCCACCAAGACACGTAATGCCCAAGACTGGACGGATGGCGGGAAGGATACGCGTGAAGGCATTGATCGTCGGAGGGTCACCCGAACCCTCGAGCACAGAGCTTGTAGCAGAGCTTGCTCATGAAGCAGACTATGTGATTGCAGCAGATAAAGGCGCAGAGATGCTCTGCGCAACAGGCATTGCGCCCGACCTCTTCTGCGGCGACGAGGATTCTGTCGGCAAGGGGGCGCTCGAGACGATGCGGAGCCTGCCTCTGCCTGAGAAGCGCTATCCCTGGATGAAGGATGACACGGACTTCGGCCTTGCGGTGAAGCTTGCACGGCAGGAAGCAGGAGAGCGCGAAGAGCCGCTCGACCTTGTCTGTACCTGCGTCTCGGGAGGGCGTCCTGACCATGCGCTCGGCGTCTTCGGTGTCATGGCAGAATCTGCAGAGCCCATCTCGCAGGCCGGTGGCTCGCTCGTGCTTCATGAGGACAGGTTCGTGTGCCGCATGCTTGTGGCAGGCACGTCCTGGAAGCTTGGGGCCGAGGCCAAGGGCCATACGTTCTCGGCACTCTCTCTCGCAGCGCGCTCTGTCGTGACCGAGCGCGGCATGCTCTGGTGCCCCGACCACTCGGTGCTTGGCATCCTCGACGACCGTGGCGTCTCGAACCAGATCACGGAAGACGTGTCAGAGATTGTCTGCCATGAGGGAACGGTCGCTGCGTTCCTGCTTCAGGAGCTTGGACACAC
>NZ_JBEVTM010000030.1:0-21621 GCF_040884255.1 Olsenella sp. AGMB03486 | reverse complement strand
AAGCAGAAATATCGGCAAAGGCACAGGAAATGCCCCAGGATGAAGACGCCAGGCTCTTCAGGCTGAGCACCTCGAGACACGAAGATGCGGACAACCGTGAATATGCTGACTATTCGTACGCCCGGGAGACGTTCAACAGGTTTCTGGCAAACAGGGGAGCAGCTATTGCGGTGCTCATTATCGCAATAATCGTTCTGCTGGCAATCATCTGTCCCATGCTGAGCCCTTATACGTATTATGACGTCGACTCATCGCAAGCAAACCTGCCGCCGCGTGTGCCTGGGCTTGAGCAGGTGGGCATCTTTGATGGCACCCGCAACGGCGTAGACTGCTACGCGGCGCAGGGCGTGCCTGATGCTTACCACTTCTTCGGCACAGACAGCCTGGGCAGAGACATCTGGACCCGCGTGTGGTGTGGTACCCGCATCAGCCTCGCAATAGCCCTGGTTGCAGTTGTGGTAGATGTCGTAATAGGTGTGGTCTACGGCCTGATCAGCGGATATTTTGGAGGAAAAGCCGATATCGTCATGCAGCGCATCACAGAGATCCTGAGCTCGATTCCCCAGCTCGTTATCGTGACGCTCATGATCGTCGTGCTCCAGCCGGGGCTTGGCAATATCGTGATCGCCCTGTTCATCACCGGCTGGATCGATATGAGCCGCATCGTCCGTGCGCAGGTCCTGAAGCTGAAGAATCAGGAGTTTGTTCTGGCAGCCCGTACACTGGGCGTCAAGCCGAAAGACATCATCTTCAAGGAGATCCTTCCCAACACGCTTGCGCAGATTGTCGTGACCTTCATGTTCAGCATCCCGAATGCGATCTTCCTGGAGGCTTTCCTGGCCTTTGTCGGCCTCGGTGTCCCTGCTCCGACTGCATCTCTCGGCACCCTCATAAACGATGGCTACAAGGCAGCCACGATATTTCCCTACCAGGTCGTCGCGCCTGTCGTCGTGCTTGCTGTCCTGATGCTCGGGTTCAACCTCTTCGGAGATGGCCTGCGCGATGCAATAGATCCAGAAAGGTCGTAAGGATATGGATGGAAGACGTAGCCGGATTGTGCGGATGCGCAATCTTAAGGTATCCTTCAAGACCGCCAATGGATGCGTGCATGCGGTACGCGGCGTGAATCTCGATGTATACCACGGCGAGACCGTGGCGATCGTAGGCGAGTCAGGCTCGGGCAAGTCTGTCACGGTGAAGCAGATCATGGGCATCAGGTCCCACAACGAGATCGTCGAAGACGGCACGATCGAATTCACCTATAAAGACAAGGAAGGCACTCCGAAGACGGTCGATCTCATGAAGCTCTCGGACAGGGAGCTCACGCAGCTCAAGGGAAGCCATATCGCTATGGTCTTCCAGGATCCTCTGACCTCCCTCGATCCGACAATGACGATAGAGCGGCAGCTTGCAGAGAGCCTGATTCTGCATACCGATCTGCGCGGAGAGGCGCTGCATGCGCGCTGTATCGAACTTCTCGATATGGTGGGCATCACCGATATCGAGGCCAGGCTCAAGAGCTATCCTCATCAGCTATCAGGAGGCATGAGGCAGCGAGTAGTCATAGCGATCGCGCTTTCCTGCAATCCGGATCTGCTTATCTGCGACGAACCCACGACGGCTCTCGACGTGACCATCCAGGCACGTATTCTCGAGCTCATATTGGAGGTCCAGCGAAAGCTCGGCATCGCCGTGATCTTCATCACCCACAATCTGGGCGTCGTTGCCAAGGTCGCGGACTTCGTCAATGTCATGTATGCAGGCAAGATTGTGGAGGCAGGGACAGCTGAAGAGGTGTTCTTCGATCCGCGCCATCCCTATACCTGGGGCCTGCTTTCAAGCATGCCGTCGGTCAATGCGGACCGCTCTTCCCGTCTCTATACCATCAAAGGCAATCCTCCCAACATGCTCAACGAGATCACGGGCGATGCCTTTGCGCCCCGCAATCCCTTTGCTCTCGACATCGACTTCGTAAAAGAGCCTCCGGCTTTTCCGGTAAGCGAGACTCACTGGGCAGCCACCTGGCTGCTCGATCCGCGCGCTCCACATGTGGAGATGCCCCAGCAGCTCCGCGAGCGTATCGCGGCAATGAAGGAAGAAGGGGAGGAGGTCCAGGCATGAAAGATGGAGCTGAAGCTCAGCCTCTTCTCGAGGTGCGCGACCTCAAGCAGCATTTTCCGATTCCAGGCGGCAATGTTGTCAAAGCGGTCGATGACATTTCCTTCTCCATCTATCCCGGAGAGACCTTTGGCCTGGTAGGGGAGTCGGGCTCGGGCAAGTCGACGACAGGGCGTGCCGTCATCAGGCTCGATGACATCACCTCGGGAACCATCAGGTTCGAAGGAATGGATATCTCGGGAAAGCTTTCCGATGATACCGAGAGAAGGCTCAGAAGCGACATGTCCATGGTCTTCCAGGACCCCATGGCATCGCTCAACCCCTACCATAAGGTCATCGACACCATAGCGACAGGCCTCGATGCGCACTGTCCGCATATGGACCGCCACGAGCGGGCGGAGAAGGTCTACCAGATGATGGATCGCGTTGGCCTTTCCCGGTCGCAGGCAAACCGGTATCCCAGCCAGTTTTCAGGCGGCCAGCGCCAGCGCGTAGGTCTGGCTCGTGCCCTCATCATGAATCCCAAGCTCCTGATTGCAGACGAAGCCATCTCGGCGTTGGATGTCTCGATTCAGGCACAGGTAGTGAATCTCATGAAGGACATTCAGCAGGAAACCGGCACTGCCTATCTGTTCATTGCCCATGATTTGTCCATGGTCCGATATATATCACAGCACATAGCGGTGATGCACCTCGGGCACATTGTGGAACAGGGGGCAACAGACAAGATCTTCGGAAATCCGATCCATCCCTACACCAAGTCTCTGATATCGGCAATCCCCCGGCTCAACCCTCGCCTGGAGAGGAATCGGAAACCTCTGGTCTATAGCAGAGAAGCTCTTGGTATAGAGTATGAGAAGGGCTCATACCATAACGTAGAGGAAGACCATTCTGTCCTTGCTACTGATGAAGAATTTGATTCTTGGACAGACTGAGCCTGAGCAGCTAGGGGGGGGAGATGTAACCGTGCCTGCAGAGAGAAGCGCACTTCGGCAGAAGCGTCATACGTTTGACTCGAACACCAATGGTTTGCTCTATCTCCAGCTCGAAACCGAACTCAAGCAGGCTATTCTGGATGGGAAATACGGGGTGGGGGAGCGCATACCGACCGAGCAGGAACTCTGCCAAAGCTTTGGAATGAGCCGCATTACGGTCAGAAGGGCTGTGCAGGATCTGGTTGAAGAAGGTCTTCTCAGCAAGGTGCAGGGACGCGGCACCTTCGTCGCGGTGCCAAAGCATGTCCTGGGAAGCACGGAATCGCTTGGTCGTGGCTTTGGCGGGCTCGAGCCGGGAGATCGCGGCATGCATCGGCTGGTTCTCGAGAAGAGCACCGAGCGTGCTGACAAGGATCTGGCGGCGATCCTCAGGGTACAGGAAGGTGAAGAGATCTTCTTCATCAGGCGCCTGATCATTGAAGAGGACTATCCCATGGCGATAGACAACCTGTTCGTGCCTTCTGCCATGTTCCCTGGCCTGCCAGATCTCCTTCTGGACGATGTGTCTTTCTACCATCTCATTGATGAGCATTACCGCTACGGGTTCGGCGACGAAAGCCTGACGCTCGATGCGTCCACCGCACGGGGAGATGAAGGCCAGCTCCTCCAATATCCGACCGGCTCCCCGCTCTTCATCCTGAGGAAGAGCATGGCCTGTGCCGATGGCAGGATCCTCCACTACTCCAAGAGCATCATCAGGGCAGACCGCGTCTCATACCATTTCGACGTCAACCGCGATGGACGCATCATCAACCGCGGCAAGGATTTTGCATTGACGGTAGATGATGCGGAGCGCCAGGACCGCAAGTCCTGAGCGCCGGCGGCAATGGCACCCCGCTTGCCCAGATCCTGTCGTCCTGGCACCCCTGCCATGGAGCAGGCATATCTGTTCCCCCATGCTGCTTCCATCCTGGCTGCACTCTGCCACTACGGTGCTTCGCATTGAGGAAGGCCTGGACAGTCCGGCACCGTCTGCCTGCAGAAACCGGCGGCCGGCATGAAGACAGATGTCCGGATGTGCAAATACCTTTACTATGTAAGGGTCCATCCGCACGGAAAGGCATTTTCGTCCCATGTCCGAACAGACTGATCCCACCTCATCGTTTCCTCTGTACATGCAGGTCCTTGCACGAATACAGTACGATATCGACAGCGGCGCCTATGGCGTCGGCGAATCCATTCCTTCGGAGTCCGAGCTTGAGGAGCGCTTCTTGGTAAGCCGCATCACCATACGCCGTGCCGTGCAGGAGCTTGTCGACGCGGGATATCTCATAAAGCGGCCAGGCAAAGGCACGTTCGTGCGCGACAAGAGCAGCCATCTGCATCTCCTGAAATCCCTGCGCGACATAGAGACGAAGAGCTTCACGGAGGCCTGCGAGGAAGCGGGCTATGAGGCGGGCACGATCGAGCTTGGCTGCAGGGTGGCAGAGCCCACCGAAGAGGACCGCGCATTCTTTGAGCTCATCCCTGACGAGCGCATCATCTCTCTCAAGCGTGTTCATACTGCCAATGGCATCCCTGTCATGGCGAACTTCACGAGGCTTCCGGAAAGCCAATTCGCGTATCTCGAAGAGGAAGACCTGAAGGACAGGTCGCTCTATGAATCGATCCGCCTGCACAAGGGATGCACGCCGAAGCTCGATGGCAGATGCATCCTCAGCTCGGAAAGCGCCTTCGGCAAGCTTGCCGAGTATCTGAATGTTCCAGAAGGGGAGCCGCTGTTCCGTCTGGACGGCCGCTATGTTGATGATGACGGAAGGCCTCTCATGACGGAAAAGCAGATCATGGTCGGATCGAGGTATTCCATAGCGCTCTGACACGCTCTGGCCCAAGACGGAGATTCTGGAGGCTGCTTCGGCACATCCTGAGGCGGCCTCTTCTTTTATGGTCAAACTGACTATAACGTTATATAACGGTTGAGACAAAATAATGACCTTTCACGGAAATAAGATAGACAAAATATGCCATTAATCTCGATAGTGTAAGGGGCAGGGAAGACATATCCCCTGCCTTGCCGGTCCCCGAGGGGAATGGAGGAACCATGCCAGATATCGTGCTGGCCCGCATCGACAACAGGCTTGTCCATGGCCAGGTGGGCAATTCGTGGGTTGGAGCCTGCGGTGCGAATCTCGTCGTAGTCGTGGATGACGACGTGGCGGAAGACCCTGTCCAGAAATCCATCATGAAGATGACGACCGATGCTGCAGGCATCGGCATCAGATTCTTCACGGTGCAGAAGACCATAGATGTCATAGGCAAGGCAAGCCCACGGCAGCACATCTTCATTGTCACCAAGACGCCGCAGACGATGCGCGCTCTTATTGATGGCGGGGTGCCGATCTCGTCGGTGAATGTAGGCAATATGCACCATCAGGAAGGCAAGCGTGAGTACAAAGAGCCTCACGTGTATGTCGATGACCAGGATCTCGCCGACTTCGAAGAGATGAAGTCGCATGGCGTAGAGGTATACATCCAGATTCTTCCCAACAACCGGAAGATCGGGCTCTAGCGGAAGGAGGGCTTGACTGGCAGCAAAGTTCTTGCTGGAAGAAATGTCCAAGAATCAGGAAGGAAAAAGCAGGTATGGAGATCACGCTTATACAAGGGCTGCTTCTTGCGCTTGTCGGCTTCGTCTGCGGGTGTGACCAGATTTTCGAAGCTTTCTATTGGTTCAGGCCGCTTGTCGTATCTTTCTTCGCCGGCATCGTGCTGGGCAATGTGGAGCTGGGCGTTGCATGCGGCGCTGTTGGCGAGCTTGCCTATCTGGGGCTTCTGACCGTCGGCGGGACGGTGCCTCCCGATCCGCTCATGGCGGGCATGATGACGGTCGTGATTGCGTATACGACCGGGCAGTCTCCGGATGCAGCTATCGGCCTATCGCTTCCCTTTGCGCTTCTTGCGCAGTGGGTCGGAATCATCTTCAATACCGTGTATGTCTCTGTCGCCCATAAATGCGACGAATATGCCAAGAACACCGATGTCGCTGGCTTCAACCGCATCATCCCCCTTGCCATCTTCATCAAGGCAGGCGTCGTAGCCCTGATGGTCTTCCTCTGCGCCTTCGCTCTCCAGGGCCCCATCCAGATTTTCGTCAACGCCTTCCCCGAGTGGCTGATCCACGGATTCGAGATTGCGGGAGGCATGCTCCCTGCTGTCGGTCTCGGACTGCTTCTCATGGTCATGCTCAAGTCCCGCAATGTCGCCTATCTCTTCCTTGGCTTCATCATGGCGACCTTCCTCGATATGCCCAACGTCCTTCCTATCGCTATCGCAGCTGCTGCCCTTGCATATATCAACTACAAGCATGAGAAGGCTACCGATGACGCCGTTGCGGCAGTGAAAGCATCTGCAGCTACCTTTGATGGAGATGATCCTGATGGCATCTAATGAAATGTCCGCCTCTCTCAACGGCGGCGTGGCTGGCGAGGCTGCACCGAAGCTCACCAAGAAAGACCTCCACAGGCTGGGAATCCGTTCGATTGCCGAGCAGGCAGGCTTCAGCTTCGAGCGCATGCAGGCGCCGGGATTCACCTGGTCGATGCTTCCCTGCTTCGAGAAGCTCTATCCGGACTCCAAGAAGGATATGTCGGAGTTCATGACCTACAACATGGAGTTCATGAACACCGAGATGCACATGGCAACGTTTTTGATGGGGCTCGAGCTCTCCATGGAGGAGCGGCATACGGACCGCAATCTCATCGCCGGCATCCGCAACGGCCTCTTCGGACCTCTGGCAGGCCTGGGCGATGCCATCTTCTGGTTCACCGTGCTACCGATCTCTGCAGGCATCTGCTGTTCGCTTGCGCAGGACGGATCTGTCCTTGGCCCTATCCTCTATATTGCCATCTGGTTCTTCATGGCCATCTCGCGTATCTGGTTTGCCGAAGCCGGCTACAACGTCGGATCCAGGCTCATCGAGAACATCGGCACGACGACCAAGTACCTTACCGAGGCTGCAGGAATACTCGGCATGATGGTGGTTGGCGGCCTCATTCCTTCGTATGTCTCGGTTGCCTTCAGCGATGACCTCGTCTTCGGCGTCGGCAGCACGACAGTGCAGAGCGTCTTCGACAACATCATGCCCAACGTGCTTCCGCTCGCGCTCGTGTTCCTGGTCTTCTGGCTCTTCAAGAAGAAGGCAAATGTCCTTGCGATCATCCTGGGCATCATCGCCTTCGGCATCCTCATGTCGTTCCTTGGCTGGATGTAGGCCCTGAAGACCGTCCTGCATAAATGCTTTCCGGGAGCCGCTTCCTGCTTCCGGAAAGCCAGCAGGCTGGCCTCGGCCAGATGGGTCGAAGCATCTGTCCGACAAGCCTGCCGGCAACCATCATTCGATGAAAGACAGAGGTGTTTGACATATATGGTTTCTTTCGATGAGCAGAAGCTCCTTGCCGCGTCCGAGCGCATCTATGGCAGAAGGGGCGAGATCGAAGCGATGGCAGACGATGCGTGCAGCCATGGCATCTCGAACATCCTTTTTTCCTCCTCGGGCGGATCCCAGGCAATGCTCGATCCATTCGCATATCTGATCAGAGCCTACAGCGGCCTGCCGGTGCGTTCTGTGCTTTCGGCAGAGCTGGTGCTGACGGGATGCAGCATGCTCGACAGCAAAACGCTTGCCATCATGTCGAGCAAGTCTGGCGATACGCCGGAGACGGTCGCAGCGGCACGCTGGCTCAAGGAGCGGGGATGCTGCATCTTTTCCATTGTGGGAAAGCCGGAATCTCCTCTTGAGGAGCTGTCTGACTATTGCTTTGTCTATGGGGAGGGAAGGCCGCAGGAGCTTGTCGCCTATATCTTCCTGGGGCGTATCCTCCAGAAGCTTGGCAGCTTTGACCGATACGATGCTTTTGCCGATGAGCTTTCATCTCTTGGCCCTGCTCTCAATTCGGTGCGCAGGCAGTTCGATGACAGGGCAATCGAGTACTGCAGGCTCTATCACGCTGAGCCGTATCACATCTGGGTGGCTTCGGGCGACCTCTGGCCGGTGTGCTACGCGTATGCCATGTGCGTGCTGGAAGAAAGCCAATGGATACGGACGAAGTCGGTTTCGAGCCCCGAGTTCTTCCATGGCACGTTCGAGCTGCTCGAGTCAGGAGTTCCGCTGACGCTGCTTGTGGGCGAGGGGCCCTGCCGCCCGCTCGATGAGCGCGTCAAGCGCTTTGCGCAGACATATACGGACAAGCTGACCGTCATAGATGCCGCCACATTCGAGCTGCCGGGAATCTCCGACGAGTTTCGTCCCCTTCTTGGCCCTGTCATCATGAATGCGGCTCTCCAGCGCATCTCCAAGAACATGGAGCACGTGACGGGACACCCTCTCGATTACCGCCGCTACTACCGCAAGGTGGAATACTGATGCAGGTCATAGGCGTAGGAGACAACGTATTCGATGTGTATGAAAATCTCGGCGTGGCCTATCCTGGCGGCAATGCCGTGAACTGTGCCGTCAGCGCAGCCCGTCTCGGGGCTGAAGCTTCGTACTGTGGTGCCATAGCTGATGATTCCTGGGGCAAAGCGATGCAGGCCAGCCTCAGGTCCGAATCGGTGGATCTCTCGCTCTGCTGTACCATCAAAGGCGGCACGACAAAGCTTGTGCGCCAGGAGCGTCATGACGGGGAGCGCTTCTTCCTCGGTGTGGATGAGGGGGATGCTTGGGCGCCCTTTCCGGAGCTCGATGCAGCCGCCCTGGCACGGCTCAGAGGGGCCGATGTCCTTCTTTCGAGCTGCAATGGCAAGGTCGAAAGCCAGCTGGGGCTCCTTGATGGCCATGAGGGGCTGCTCTGCTTCGATTTCGGCGAGAAGGAAAAATACCGCACAGAGGAATACTTCGGCAAGGTCCTTCCGCATATCGACCTTGCACAGTTCTCCATGTCTGGAGCAGACGATTTTGAAATCAGGGAGTTTCTTGATGCCTGGCCGTTTGCCGAACAGGGCATCTCTGTGCTCGTGACTCGAGGAACCGCCGCTCCGCTATTCTTCTTCCAAGGCAAGGAGGTCCGGGGCGTCCCTGCAGATGACCGGGCGGCTGACACCATGGGGGCAGGGGATTCCTTCGTGGCTGCTCTTGCCTTCTGCCTGAGCAGGCGGGGCTGGCGCCATGGGCAGACTCCTGGCACTGTTGCCGAAATCGCGGACGCCCTCGCTGAGGCGGGCAGGCATGCTGCGTGCATGTGCCAGTGCGATGGGGGATTCGGTCATCCCTATCGGTGGAAGCGTACGGTCCGCGCTGTCATCTTCGATCTGGATGGCGTCCTCGTCGAAAGCGAACCCTATTATGTGCAGCAGCTGATCGAGATCGCTGCCCGTCATGGAAAGACCTTCTCCGAAGAACAGATCGACTCGATCTACGGAAGCTCCGATGAGCATCAGCTGAATCTTCTCCGCGGGGTTACAGGAGAGGACAGGACTTCGATTGAGCGCGAATACAACGAGAGCCTCTATGAACAGCCGCTCGACTACGGCAAGGTAGCAATTCCAGGCGCTGAGGAGCTGCTTGCCTATCTGCACGACAGCAAGGTCCGTGTAGCCGTGGCATCTTCAAGCCACCTTGCCGACATCAGGCGGGCACTGGACCAATGCGGCTTTGCCAGATATGTGGACGTTGTCGCTTCGGGGTTCGATGAATGCCATGCCTCGAAGCCCGACCCAGCTGTCTACAATCTTGCCCTCGAGCGTCTTGGTGCGTCTCCGGAAGAGACTCTCATCGTCGAGGACTCGACGTATGGCATACAGGCAGGAGTGGCAGCCGGCGCAGATGTCTTGTGCCTGCGGAAGCAACATGGCCATGCAGACCGCACCGGAGCACTTCTCGAATTCGATTCCCATGACGAGATTCTCAGATATCTGGATGCCGTGCTGCATCCATCAGACAGAACTCTATAGAGGAGGTTTCCATGACAGAAGAGAAGGCCAAGCCGACAATGCTCACCTATATCGAGAGCACGCCGGACCAGCTGAAAGACAATATCGCCAATCGCGGCGATCTGGTGGGCGAGCTGGCCAGGGTATACGTGGAGGGAGGCTATGAGCGCGTCTTCATAGTCGCGTGCGGATCGAGCTCGAATGCCTCCCAGTGCGCCAAGCCATTCATGGTGAAGTATCTGGGCCATGATGTGCAGATCGTGCCTCCGGAGACATTCTGCTGCTATGAGCATGTTCTGGGACCCACTGATTTCGTGTTCGCGATTTCGCAGACTGGCTGCTCGACCAATACCATAGCTGCTCTCGACAAGCTCCGCGAGCTCGGCAGGCCTTCCATTGGCCTGACCGGCAATCTGGACTCGGATTTCAAGGAGCATGCAAGCATCCTGGTCGACTATGGAGTGGGAAAGGAGGACGTCAGCTACGTGACCCGCGGCGTCTCGACGCTCGCCCTTTTCCTCATGCTTTTTGCACTGGAAGCATCGCATGACAAGGGGCTGATAGATGACAGGGAATATGCGGATGTCGTCTCGGAGCTTGAGAAAGCACCCGATCGCCACCGCATCATGCAGAAGAATGCCCATGCCTTCTATGAGAGCCACAAAGCTGTGCTGACCTCGATGGATGTCGTCTATTCCTGCGGATTTGCCCAGGGCTATGGTCTGGCGTGCGAGTCGGCGCTCAAGATGGGAGAGACCATCAAGGTTCCAAGCTTCGCCTATGAGGCAGAGGAATACATCCATGGGCCGAATCTCCAGATCACGCCCAACTATACATTCTTCTTCTACGATGACCTTGGTGTTTCAGGTGACCGTCTTCGTACCATCTGGCGTGCGACGCGCTCGGTCAGCAATGAAGCATACTGCATCACTGACAGCAGAGAGATCGACGACGAGCATGCGGTCCGTGTGCCATTCGATGACATCCATGAGCCGATGCTGGAGCCCATCTATGTGCTTCCTGTCTGCCAGATCATCGCATACAGAGCTTCGACTGATCTCGATTCATGGGACAATCACCCCATGTTCTCGGAGTTCTCCAAGATTGCCGTGACGAAGACGGCTTCGATTTCGCACGTGATGCCTTACTGATGGCAAGCTTCTGGGGGAAGAACATGATAGGCTTCATTCTTACCGGGCACGGCGGATTTGCAGGCGGGCTCTATAGCTCTATCAAGATGATTGCTGGAGAGCAGGATGAGCTTTCCGTGGTAGAGTTTCACGACGACGAGACGGCATCTGAATTTCCTCAGCGGCTGCGTTCTGTGATAAGCGGATATGCCGAAAGCGACGACGAAGTCATCGTGTTCTGCGACCTGCAGGGAGGCACACCCTTCAATCAGGCAATGATGGCTTCTGCGGCTTTGCCGAATGTCAGCGTTGTTGCGGGGGTCAATCTGCCTTGCATGGTCACTGCGGCACTCAGCAGGCCTGAGGCGGAGAATGCCGAGAGCCTCATAGAGGAAAGCCTGGCGGCAGGCCGCACGGGCCTTGTCCACTCAGTCCTTTCTGTCTCTTCGGAGGATGAATCTAGCCAAGAGGAAGGAATCTGACAGGCTGCTCGTGCACAGGGCTGCTTTCATCCTGAAGGGCGGCAAGCATGCAGATGAGGCCGGCTGCTTGGCAGCCGGCCTCAACCCATGCTGTGCCATGATGGGGGACAGCCGCTTCTGGTCAATCTGCCTGTGCAGCAGATGAAGGGCTGCTATGCATGGCTTCTCAGAGCTCGAAATAGTCGTTTTCCATCGCCTGAAGCCTGCGCTCGAATTCCTGCATGATGGGGATGCCGGCGCTGCAGCCAATGCGAGTGGCTCCGGCCCGTACCAGATCGAGGAAGGTGTCAGCATCGCGTATGCCGCCTGCCGCCTTGACCTGCACCACATCGCCGACATGGGCTTTCATGAGGCGAACATCTTCGACAGTCGCCCCTGAGGCGCCGAAGCCTGTTGAGGTCTTGACGAAGGTGGGCCCGACTTCCTTCGCGATTCCGCACAGGGCAATCTTCTCCTCGTCAGTGAGGTAGCAGTTCTCGAATATGACTTTGGAGATGAGTCCGGCGTCCTTGCATATCGAGACGATCTGCTTCATTTCCTCTCTGATATAGTCCCAGTCGTGTGCCTTTGCCCGCGTCAGATTGATGACATAGTCGATCTCGGTAGCTCCGTTCGCGATAGCGTCCTGGGTCTCGAATTCTTTGGCGGCAATGGATGTCTGGCCGAGCGGGAAAGAGATGGCTGCACCGATATGCACATCGCTGCCGGCAAGCTCTTGCGCACAGAGCCTGGACTGGACTTGGTTCACGGCTACCATGCGGAAATGGTACTGGCGCGCCTCGGCACAGAGGCGCCGCATATCATCATCGGTCGCATACGGCTTGAGATTTGTGTGATCGACCATCTGGGCAAGGTCATCAAGGGTATATCGGGCCATCCGGACTCCTTCCATCGAAGTAATATGTATATACATAATTATATATTGATTAGTAGATTGTCAATAGATAATCGTTGGCATGCTGACGAACGTGTGCTAAATGCCGAATCTGCATGACATTTGGGTATTATGTCAGGGATGAAGAGATATCAATCGATTGCTCCATGGGCAGCGATAGCGAGGATGTGCCGAAAGCATTGCTGCCACATCGGCAACGGGGCCCAACGATTGATGTTCTTGCCGCTGCAGGAGGAAGCCTATGGCACTGTATGAAGACATCAGCAACGATCTGCTGGCTAAGATAAAGGATGGCACCTATCAGGAAGGCCAGCGCATTCCTTCTGAGCAGGAGCTTGCTCAGGCGTATGGAGTAAGCCGTCCGACGGTCCGCCAGGCACTGCAGCCCCTGGTGGATGATGGCTATCTCGACCGGCGGCGCAGGAGGGGGACCGTTGTCTGCCGCCCGAAAGTGCGCCAGCACTTTACGGCAGGGCTGATGAGCTTCTCTGATGATATGCGCCTGGCAGGCAACAGCACACGTACGGTAGTGATCATCTTCAAGCGCGAAAAGGCTCAGGAGTCTGTTGCAGAGGCGCTCCATATTAGACCTGGTGACGAAGTATACAAGCTTGTCCGTCTGCGGTATGTAGAGGATGCAGCCAATGTCTTCGTGGAGACATACCTCCCTTGTGCCCAGCTGCCCGATCTCGATGATATCGACTTTGCGAATGCAAGCCTGTATCAGACGCTTGCAGAGTGTGGCTCTGCCGTCGTATCGGCTCACAGACGTTTTGAGGCTGTGAGCGCGGACGGAGCGCTTGCAACACTGCTCGATGTTGCGGTAGGCGACCCGATGCTTCTCTTCTATACGGTCGGCAGCACGAAGAGCGGAGTGCCGGTCGAGTATTCGAAGGCTGTCTACCGTGGCGAAGGTAATGTCTTCGAAGTCGATGTCGCCAAGAGATAGATGGTTTTCTGCCATTCAATGCTATTCATCTTGGATGAAGCGGGCTGCTGAGAAAGAGGGAGACGGTATGCCAAGCGAGTGTATAGAGAGTTGACTGGCGAGCAGTGCGGCAAGCTGCGGCATGCCGGAAAATCGAAGAGATGCATCACTGCCGGGATGTACTGCAGCGGATTAGGGACAGATTGCGCCAATGGGTGACTCTGCATAAAACTAGAGCGGAACCGCTGGGCGGCCCCGCTCTTGCAAAACCCGAAGGTTTTTACACGTGACTACTTTATACCCGCTGGGACACCCATATGTCAACGAGCTTCCAGATGAATTCGAAATACGACACAAAGGCATTGGCGTCGTCATCATTCCCAAAACGTTCTCGATTTGCTTCAAAGGACTCTCTGAGCCGAGCAAACCGCATGGCATGTCGTTCGATTGTGGAGTCTCTTGTACAGAAGGCAGAAAGAGACCAGAGGAGGGCGGCAATCTGGGCTACGCGCAGGTTGCGCAGCTTCGTGCGCCTTGATCTGCTGTTATGAATACCATGGTCATTGAGAGAATTTGTGATAAGGAGATTTGGCGCGTAACCTGCCCTCTCTCCAGCCGTAGTGAGACCGTTCGCGATGCAGCTGTCGTGCGCGCAGGCATTTCTCAGCGCCTTAACGCTCTTGAGCACATAGTGCTCCTGACGCATGGTTTCATCGTCCCAGCGATCAGCACAAAAGAGGTAGAAGTTTGTGAATGGTCCAAATTCAAGTGCCTCGAGCAATACCCAGACGGGCATATCGTCCAGATAGTGGGCGATGAGATCACCGGAGTAGATATCATGCCGTTTGCCCTCCGAGGCACGGGCTCTGAGGGCTCCCAGAAGATGATTTCGCTCGTTATGGCTCAGCTGTGCGGCAAAACTGGAAACGATGGCATATCCATCTTCATGTCTTTCCTCGCAGAGACGCAATACACGCATCTTGGAAAAGTGCTCCACGTCTATGCAGGCAAGAAGGAATACCTCACGCATCTCACGATCAATCCTGGAGAGCGTAACGAGATCGGCAAAGTCAAGATTCACATATTCACCGATGTGTGCGCCCCCAGTTTGACGGGAAAACAGAACCCGGTAGCTCCGGGTGCGGAGATAGTTATTTGCTTCGGCAAGATAGCGTGCCGCTTCACTCTCATCGATAAGCTTGAATGTGACGCCCTGTGACTTGAGATGAGAGATTTGCTGTGTGACTGTGAGAGCAGGCTTCATGTGACCGTTTATTTGTCCAGTCTCATCGGATGAGCTGCTCTTGTCTGGCTGATTGTCAGGAGATGCCGTGTTGCATAAGCGATTTTCCTGCTCTTTGGCCCTGTACATTTGCTGCGATCGATAAAGGTCATTCCAGTGGAAGGCAGAAGAGCAAAGGGCGTCGATAAGTTCCTGCGAACTGATGCCGAGCAGGATAAGCAGCTTGCCCCAGACCAGAAAGAGAACGGCTTCGGTGTGAATGTAGAGGTCTTTGCCTGAAAGAGTTTCACTATTAGCCAGGCGGTCATTCTGGGACATAGGCGTTTCTTGCATCACGGTGGTCAGATTCGAACCTTTGCCTATCCGGAACAATATGGCTGGAGTATGGCTCCAGCTCATCGAGCATCTGGTGAGCAAGAGTCTTTGCTGGGGTGAAGTTTGCGGACCTGAGCTTGTGACATGCCCATTTGCGTACGTGACTGTCGCTTATGTCTCTTTTTACGGTGGCAAGGCGCCTGTTGAACTTTTCTGGAGGCAGTTCTTCCAGATTGTGGCCGACACGTGAAAGGGCTTCAAATGCACTGGCGGCTGCAATGAACTTAGAGTCTAGATAGATGCTGTGCTCGCTGGCAAGCATGCCGAGCATGATATCGGCAGCGCGGCCAGCATCATCTGGGAGGGAAAACCAGTTCTGAGCCATTGTCTGAAGTCTATCCTTTACATTGGGATAGTGAAAGGGCATTTGCTGGATTGCCTGTTTGGGGAGGGATGTGCGGCTTGCTTCTACGAAAGGAATGTAGGCCCTGATTGGACCTTTGACATCAGGAGATATAAGCGAAATTGAGCGGATTTCAGCCCGAAAACCCATGAAGAGGGAAAGTAGATCCCTTGCAGGCGCAATCTGCTCGTCGATTGCTTCCGAGAGCTTCGGCAGGTTACCTTTGAAGCGAAATATGAGACGATAGTCGCTCGTGAGAGAAGCTGTCTTGAGCGGTAACTCTCCGCCGCCCTCGGTGATTACGGGCCTTAAGCAGACATCTGCAGTCTTGTTTGCGTACAGGGGCAGGTCTTCCAACGCTTTAGATGAGGCGGATATCTCGGTGTCATGCCACCTATTGTTCTCATAACGTATGGATTCTTGTATGGGATTATGCTGGCACCACTCGAATAACCCATCGATGGCTACAGTCGCCTGCTCTATTAAAGGATCTTGCTCAAAGAAACAGCTCCGTGAGACGATGGCTTGTTGCGCATGCCAGTTCTCATAGGCGAATCCGGGATAGCTGACGCCCTGGCTGCCAAAAGCATCTACCAAGGTGATGTGATCGTAGTTTTGTGCCAAACCATATAAGCGTGCGCATTCACGATGGCTGCCGATTAGTATACCTTGGTCCTCATTTAACGAAATCGAGCCAAGTGGGATTTCGAGATTTACCCCTTTCTTCGTATCGAATGACCCCAGCCCTACTACTCCACTGTGTACAAAATCACCCTTCGGATCATCAAGCCAGAGGGCGGATGGAAACTTTTGGTTCTCTATGGAAATCACTCCTCGGCTCTGAGGGACTGAATGTTTTGAGAATGACGTTGAGAAGCATTCAGCGATTGCGTTCTCGATTTTACCCTTCATTGTGCACACGTTATTGACGACCGTGCCGGCCTAGCTCGAGACCAGGGATATATTCCTTGAAAGCTGCGGCAAGTCGTACCGGCTATCGTAGCAAGCTCATTGAGCTTGGCAGGCCTGATGGCGATAGCGCCGCGGCGTCCAAGAGGAGGGATTTAATGACGTATACGCCGCGGGTCTGAAAGAGACGTGTTAAACCCCTGCAGGCAGGTATCTGTTGAGCTTGAATCTACGACAAGCATATTTCAAGGCTGTCTGCAGCATCAGAAATTGGGAAGGACCAGGCATGTCCTTTTATATGCTTCTCCATATGGATGCTTCTCTATGCCCTATACTGCAGGCACAAGCTGAAACTCAAGGAGGCCATCTATGGAAAAGCTGGCTCCATCCTCATGCATTGCGGGCCGCATGTTCAGCTTCGAGCGCATCGTGCCCAGCGCTGGCAACACCGGAGATATGGTTCTCTGCAGGGATGCCGAAGGCATAGAATATGCAGCTGCGCTCGATGAATGGAGGGCAGGGGCCGCCGTGCCGCCGTCCTGTTCTGCACAGGTGACACATCTGAGCTCGACCAGGGAAAAGATTGCCCTCTTCCGGTCTCTTTTCAGGGGCAGGGAAAGTGCTTATGCCACGGGCTACATGAAAAAGGATGGAAAGATCGGCTATGGCCCGGTCTGTGCAAACCTCTGGAAGCCAGGTGTCTGCCGCAAAGGGAGGATGAATAGGGCCTGCGATGGGTGTCCTGGCAGGAAGCTGGTACCACTGGATGACAAAGCCCTCATACGTCACTTCAGGGGAAAGGATGCACGCTTCCGCGATGTCGCCGGGCTCTATCCCATGACAGAGAAGAGCGGGTGCTTCCTGCTTGTGGCAGACTTCGACGATGAGGGATGGCAGGAAGCTGCATCTGCTTACCGCACCTCCTGCATGAGCATGGGTCTTTCCTGTTCGGTGGAACGCTCACGTTCCGGCGCAGGCGCGCATGTCTGGATCTTCTTCGAGGAGGAGCTTCCTGCCGCCAAGGCACGCCAGCTTGGCACCCTGATACTGGACGATGCAAGAAGGCGCTGCTCCCATATCGGCTTTGCCTCATATGACCGGCTGTTCCCGACGCAGGATACGCTCTCCAAGGATGGACTGGGCAATCTGATCGCGCTGCCCCTCCAGGGTGCGGCTGTCGTACAGGGAAACAGCGTCTTTGTGGACGAGAGCTTCTGTCCCTATCCAGATCAATGGGCCTATCTTTTCTGCGTGAAACAGGCAAGCGCAGAAGACGTGGAACAGCTTCTCCAGAAGCAGACAGAAAGTTCTCGTCTGCCTTCTTCCGGCAGCATCTCTTGCGGCCTTCCGCTCTCTGGCGGGAGCCTGTCTGGAAAAGAGATAGAAGTGCATCTCAAGGGCATGGTCGAGATTTCACGTGCATGCCTTCCGCAGCCTGTGGTGGCAGATCTGGAACGCATGGCGGCCCTCGCCAATCCGGAATTCTTCATCAAGCAGCGCATGCATGAAAGAATCTGGAATACGCCCAGATTCCTGTGGTTCGGAGCAGAAGATGACAAGACGGTTTCGCTTCCAAGAGGATGCCTTGCCGAGGCAATCGGATATCTCAAGCTTCAGGGAGCCAAGCCTGTACTTGTAGATGAGCGCCAGAAGAGAAGGGCGCTGCATGTCTGTTTCAGGGGCGAGCTCCGTCCCGGACAGAATGAGGCATTCGCGGCACTCAAGGAGCACGAAGACGGCATGCTCGTCGCCCCGACCGCCTTCGGCAAGACTGTCATCGCCTCTCGCCTCATTGCAGAGAGGGGTGTCAGCACGCTGGTGCTTGTGCCGGCTAGCCCGCTTCTCGAACAATGGAAGGCAAGCCTCGATGCCTTCCTCGAAATCAGGGATACGCCGGATGTGCTGCTGACGCCGACCGGCAGGAAGAGGAAGCACCAGCCGGATACAGTCGGCCTGATCGGTGGCGGAAGGCTTCTTCCCAGCGGCTTGGTGGATATCGCCCTTGTACAGTCCCTGACCGAAAAGGGCGAAGTCAAAGGAGACCGGCAGATCCGCAGCCTTGTCAGGAACTACGGGATGATCGTTGTCGACGAGGCGCAGCACGTCCCGGCAAGCAGCCTGATAGAGGTGCTCAAGCAGTCGAATGCCACCTATCTCTTGGGCCTTACGGCAACACCCAAAAGGCAGGACCGTCTGGACAAAGCGATAACATTCTTCATGGGGCCCGTCCGCTATACAGCAAGCGTAAAGGAGCAGATGGCAGGGCAGGGAATGGCAAGAAGGCTTGTGCCCCGCTTTACGGGCGTGCAGCCTCCGGAAAGAACCGCTCCTGCCGATTGGCAGGGAATCCTGAAGTATCTGGGTGCCCACGAGGGACGCAATGCCCTTATCGTGGATGACGTCTGCAAGGCAGCAGAAGCAGGGAGATGCCCTCTTGTGCTCACGCGCCTCGTGGACCATGCAGAACGGCTTTCAGATGCGCTGGAAAAGAGGCTCGGGCCTCATAGCGTCAGGGTCTTCATGCTTGTCGGGGCAGACGATGCAAAGACACGGAAGCGCAAGCTCCTGGAGCTTGCACGCCTGCCGCAGGATGCACAGTTCTGCATTGTGGCAACAGATAAATACCTTGGAGAAGGATTCGATGAGCCGAGGCTCGATGCGCTCTTCCTGGCAGCACCCATCTCTTGGAGCGGGCTTGTGACGCAGGACGTGGGACGCATCCACCGCACCCATGAGGGCAAGCATGAGGTTGAGGTGCATGACTATGTGGATGAGGCGATTCCGCTCTGCTGCAGGCAATGGAAATCCCGCCTCAAGACCTATGCGAAGCTGGGATATACGCTGGCTGAGGCCCATGACGGCACACCGGCAGGACATATTGTCCAAGCTGCCGAAAGCAGGAAGCTCATGGCAGAAGATATAGGTGCGGCGAGATCGAGCCTCTTCATCGCCTCTGGATGGCTGCAGAAGAAGGCCTGCACGGCGCTCTATCCCTTGCTGGAAGATGCGCGTCACCGGGGCGTGAAGGTGTCAGTACAGGTAAGCGAGGCGGCAGCAGAAAGCAACGGGGATATTCTCGAGCGTTTCAGAACGCTCGGAATCGGGGTGATATGCAGCAGCCAGAAGCCTGCCCACGCTCTGGTCTGCGACGGCAGCCTTGTCTGGTTTGGTGGCATCTCTCCGCTGGCATTTCCTGAAAAGGACGACTGCAGCATCCGCCTTACTAACGCTGAGCTGGCTGCCGAGCTTGAGGGAAGGGCCTCGCCATGACGCAGAGAGCATGCCTTCGGTTCTTTTCATGCTGGATGGGTGCATGTGCTCATATCTTATTTTACTCAAGTATACTTTAGTAATGTATATTTGAGTAAAATAGCCCATGGAAGGAGAAGCCATGTTCGTCGGACGGAGCCAGGAGCTTTCCGTGCTTGAAGAAGCCTATGCCACCGGGACATTCCAGATGGTGGTCGTGTATGGGCGCAGACGCGTGGGAAAGTCGACGCTTCTCCGCAGGTTTGCTGACGGCAAGCCAGATGTCCGATTCTTCCAGGCACGCGAGACCAGCGCCGCCGAAAATCTCCGGGCTCTGAGTGCTGCGGTTCTCGGGCATGATGAGGCCGATCGGATGCAGCCAGCATATCCTACTTTCGAGGCAGCCCTCGAGAACGTTTTCAGATATGCGGAAGGCAGCCGGCTCATCTTTGTTATCGATGAATATCCCTATCTTGCGCAATCCTATCCAGGCATCTCCTCGCTGCTGCAGAACCTGATCGATCGCTGCAAGGGTTCCTCCCGCATGATGCTGGTGCTCTGCGGGTCGTCCATGAGCTTCATGGAACATCAGGTTCTCGGCAGCAAGAGTCCGCTCTATGGCAGGCGCACAGCACAGCTGAAGGTGAAGCCATTCGATGCTTTCGATTCTGCAGCGATGCTTGCGCCTGCAGATGCACTCCGCTCTGTCGAGCTCTATTCGCTTGTCGGCGGCGTGCCGCTGTATCTCGAGCAGCTCGATGGATCGAAATCGACTGAATGGAATCTCGCCAACCGCATTCTTGGCCTGAGCCGCTATCTGTACGCCGAACCGGAGAACTATCTTTCACAGGAGGTGCGGACTCCGGCTCTCTATAATGCCGTGATCTCTGCTGTTGCCAGAGGCTGTACGCGATCGGTGGACATCCAGAATGATGCTGGGCTCTCCTCGTCTGCGACGGCAGGCTATCTCAAGTCTCTCGAAGAGCTCGGTGTGATAGAACGGATAGCCCCGGTAGGCGATGCCAACAGGAAGCATGCCCGATACAGGATCTGCGACTGGCTCTTCCTGTCGCATTTCTCGCTTGTGGCGCGCTATGCGCAGCTGGTCGAGCGCGGCATGGAACAGCAAGCAGCTGAAAGGATCGTGCAGCAGGATCTGAGCACGTATGTGGGGCATGTGTTCGAGGATGTAAGCAGGCAATGGCTCATGAGGCAGATATCGTCGGGAAACGTGCCCGTGCTTCCTCTTGAGGTTGGCAGATGGTGGGGAACAGATTCTCGGCGTCACGAGACGGTGGATGTAGATGTCGCAGCAATCGGGCTGGACGGCGAGGTCATTGCTGGGGAATGCAAATGGGAGACGAGGCCGGTCACATCGGATGTGCTCGGCACTCTTGCAGGCCGGGCAGAACTGGTCCGCAGGCAAGCGTCCCGCGTGCTGCTCTTTCTTTTCTCAAAGTCGGGTTTTACTGATGAATGCAGGGAAGACGCGCGCCGTCGGGGCAATGTCCGTCTCGTGACGGCAGACGAGATGTTTGAGAGGCAGTGACATCGTGCTGCATGTCCTTCAGGGCGGAGGAAAGCAGGGCGTCCATCTCTGATGCGTCGCACGGAAAAGCATTGCCACTCAGGGCGAAAAACGATATCGAAAGGGGGAAAACGATAACGGAATAGGTGGAAAATATATAACGTGCAGCTCAGACGGGCAGTGCAGAAGCAGAAGAGCTATTACTATGCCGGATGTCGCCGGGAGCTATATTCCGAGACCTGCTTTGGAGATTTCCGGTACCAGATGGTGCGGCAAGACCTGGCGTGCGCTCATACATGCCAAGAGCGTGAGCTATTTCGATGAGAATCCTGCTGTTGCTGATCCGGTGATGCTGCGGAGGAGGCAGATGCCTCGCTGCAAATTGCGTGTTTCGTAAGGTTTCTGTAAGTATTCAGACCATCTAACATTATGAGGATTGCTGAAAAGATGGCGCGGGTGGTCACAGAATGAGGCGCCAAAGAATCCAACAAGCCGGTGAAACATACCCTCATTATGTATGTGAAAACCACCCTTTCTATATGCACTCATACAGCTTATC